>JANNYY010000173.1:0-1709 GCA_031410355.1 Chitinophagaceae bacterium
CATCTGCATTTTCAACACCGGTTTCGGTTAATGCAATTTTTGCTGCAGCTAAATCATTCTTTTTTGTTATTAACCAGCGTGGGCTTTCGGGCACATTCATCACCATCACGGAATATAAAAGCGCTGGTACAGCCAATACACCAAGCATCCAGCGCCAGTCGTTTACACCACCAACTCCCTGCAAAAAATAATTTGATAAGAATGCAATCAAAATGCCAAATACAATATTGAATTGATACATGGCCACCAAACGGCCACGTGTTTTGGGTGTAGATATTTCTGAAATATAAGTTGGTGCCACAACAGATGATACACCAATTCCTACACCACCGATAAATCTGAAAAAAGAAAAAGTATAAGGATCCTGTGCCAGTGCTGAGCCAAATGCCGAAACGGTGAAGAGGATACCGATCCATAGTAACACTTTTTTTCTGCCATATTTATCTGTAGGGATACCGCCAAATACAGAACCCAAAACAGTTCCCCACAATGCCATTGACATGATGAAGAAACCATGAAACAAAGGAGATGTGTGCCACAGTTCCTTTATAGGTTGGTTGGCACCGGATATAACCACGGTATCAAATCCAAAAATAAAACCGGCAAGTGCAGCCACAACTGCATAGCGGGTGAGGTTGTTTTTATTCATAAGCAAGTTTATACACGGTAAATTAAATAAAGCATGGAATCTTACTATATTCTTTTATTAATCCGGCAAGCGCAATCGGTTGCAGTTAGCAAATAGTTTTTTAATGCGCAGGCATATTTTAATATCTTTAAAAGAAATACTATTGCTATGCTAAAACTTCCGTTAACAGTGCTTTGCTGTTTCTCAATTGCCTTCATATCCTGCAATAATTCATCCCCAAAAAAAGATTCAGTGGCTATGGGCAACGGCGAAAAAAAATGGTGGAAAGAAGCTGTAGTTTACCAGATCTACCCCCGCAGTTTTCAGGATAGCGATGGTGATGGTGTGGGCGATTTAAAAGGGTTAACCGGCAAACTGGATTATGTAAAAAGTTTGGGTATTGATATTGTTTGGCTGAACCCGATCTACGGCAGCCCCAATGCAGACAACGGTTACGACATCAGTAATTACGACGACATCATGAAGGAATTTGGTACCATGGCCGATTTTGATGCCATGCTTGCAGCAATGCATAAGCGGGGAATAAAGCTGGTAATGGACCTGGTGGTAAATCATTGCAGCGATGAGCACGAGTGGTTTAAACAGGCCAAAAGTTCAAGAACAAATCCATACCGGGATTATTTTCATTGGTGGCCGGCAGAAAAAGGCAAGCCGCCATTTCGCCCCGGTGCTTTTGAAGTAGATGGAAGCGGCTGGCGTTTTGATTCGCTTACCAACAGTTATTATCTTCATTACTTCAGTTACAAGCAACCCGATCTGAATTGGGAAAATCCCAAACTGCGCCAGGAAATTTATGCCATGATGAACCGTTGGTTTAAAAAAGGCGTGGATGGTTTTAGAATGGATGTAATTCCTTTTATCGCCAAGGACACAAGCTTCCCGGTAATTACGCAAAAAGATTTAGATGCAAAATATGAAGGCCGCTGGGATGTGTACCTGGCAAGCGGGCCTGGCCTGCACCAGTATTTGCAGGAAATGAATAAAGAAGTTTTGAGCAAATATGATGTGATGGCTTTGGCCGAAGGCGCCGGTACAACAAAAGCCACAGCAATGAATTTTG
>JANNYY010000174.1:0-3309 GCA_031410355.1 Chitinophagaceae bacterium
ACCGGCAATGTAACAGAATTCCTTGATCCCGTATTTTCATCAGGCGTTACGCTGGCAACGGTTTCCAGCCAAACGGCAGCTCATCTTGTAATTAAAAAATTAAATGGCGAGGCTGTTGATTGGGATGCAGATTATACCCAAATTATGATGCAGGGCGTAAACACTTTCCGTTCCTACGTTATGGCCTGGTACGAAGGTACACTGGATACTATTTTCTTTGCAGATAACCAGGTGCCCGAAATAAAAAGTATGATATGCTCCGTATTGGCGGGTTATGTTTGGGATACCAACAATCCTTATGTAAAAGATCATAAAACAGCATTGCAGAAATTAGCAAAACTTATAAACCTAAGAGATTCAATAAGTGCCAAAGAAAAATAGAGAAGAAGTATATTGCAGGTATTGAAAACAGAAAACTATATCACCGCCAGTTGTACCATCAGCAATTTTGTTGTTTATAAAAACGGTCAGCCTGTCTTTGAAGAAAAAGGCCTGGAACTGCCGGAATTTTTGATTGCAGCATACCGGAAATTTGACCTGCAGTATCCCAAGTATTTTAAGATGGATAACCTGAGTAAATTGGGATGGCTGGCTAACGAGGTTTTATTACAGGGTAGTTTTGATAAAGAAAAATATAAGCAGGAGGATATCGGCCTGGTGTTTTCCAACGCTAGTTCAAGCCTTGATACAGATATTAAATATTTCGAAACAACAAAAACCATCCCTAGCCCTGCACAGTTTGTTTACACATTACCTAATATTGTAATTGGCGAAATATCCATCAGGCATCATTTTAAAGGCGAAAATGCCTTTTTTGTTTTTGAGGAGTTTGATGCGGAGTTTATTGAACAATATGTAAGCAACCTTTTTAATAACGATATATTGCAGTGCTGTATCTGCGGTTGGGTAGAAGTGCTGGGCGATAATTACAATGCAACTTTATTTTTAATAGAGAAAGATAAAAGCGTGGATTCAGTTAATTTTACAAAAGAAAATCTTAATAAAATATATCAGTTACAAAATGGATAAATTAATATCTGATCTGAAAACACAGATCATTGCCCAGTTGAATTTGCAGGATACAAAACCTGAAGATATAGGAGATGACCAGCCATTGTTTGTTGAGGGCCTTGGTTTGGATTCGATTGATGCGCTGGAACTGATTGTTTTATTGCAGCAGCATTACAAGATAAAATTATCCAATGCAGAGGATGGGCCAAAGGTTTTTCAAACAGTAAGAACCATGGCTGAATATATAACTGCTCATCAAGCCCAGAATTCATAAACATGAATGCACCCGTTTTTGTTGCCGGTACAGGTATCATTTCGGCGATAGGCAATAATGTTGCCCAATGCCTGGATGCACTGGAAAACAGCCGGGCAGGAATGGATGAAATGCATTACTTAGATTCTTTGCACCGAAAAAGATTGCCGGTAGCCGAAGTGAAATTGAGCAATGCAGAACTCGCCAAACTCGCGGGCTTACCAGCAACAAAAAGCCGTACTGCTTTGCTTAGTATGATCGCAGCACAGGAAGCGGTTGATAATGCCGGCATTGAAAATATCGCTGATCTGCGTACCGGTTTTATCTCTGCCAATTCTGTTGGTGGTATGGATAAGACCGAAAAATTTTTCACTGAATTTTTACAAGATAATAATAAAGGCCGGCTTCGGGATGTTATTGATCACGAATGTGGCAGTGTAACAGAACTGGTTGCAGATGCACTGGGCATTAAAGAGTATGTTACCACCATCAGCACAGCCTGTTCCTCATCGGCCAATGCCATTTTTTTTGGCGCCAGGCTGATAAGGAATAATATACTGGATGTGGTTGTTGCCGGCGGCACAGATTCTCTCACCAAATTTACGCTCAACGGTTTTAATACATTGATGATCGTTGATGAACAGTTTTGTCAGCCCTTTGATGAAAACCGCAGGGGCTTGAATCTTGGCGAGGGTGCAGGTTATGTTGTTTTGGTTTCTGATAAAGTTGCTGCCACACTTAAAAACAAACCCCAAATAATTTTGAGTGGCTATTGCAATGCCAATGATGCCTATCACCAAACAGCCTCATCGCCAGATGGAACGGGATCTTTCCTGGCCATGAGCGGCGCATTAAAAAAAGCGGGGTTACAAACATCAGATATTGATTATATAAACCTGCATGGTACAGGCACCCAGAATAATGATATTGCAGAAGGAACGGCGATCAAAAGATTGTTTGGTCCGCTATATCCAAAAATGAGTTCAACAAAAACTTTTACCGGGCATACATTGGGCGCAAGCGGTGGCATAGAAGCGGTGTTTTCTGTGTTGGCCTTGCAGCATGGAATTATTTTTCCTAACCTGCGGCTGCAAACACCCATGGTTGATCTGCCTTTTGTGCCGGAAAGGGAGTTTATAAAAAATGCAAGGGTGAAACATGTGCTTTCAAATTCTTTTGGTTTTGGTGGCAACTGTTCCTCATTAATTTTTTCTAAAGTTGATTAAAGTAGAATTGCAATAAATTAAAAGTTGTATGGTTACTACACTCATAAAAATTCTCAGCTTCGCTGCGAAACAAATTTAGCCACAAAGGCGCAAAGACACAAAGAAAAATGGTAAACCATTTTGAAATCATGTTATAAGTTTATTTCGCAGAAATAAACTTTGTGCCTTAGTGTCTTTGTGGCAAAAAATTGCTTCTTGCGAAGCAAGAAAACCTACAAACAGAAAAACTTAAATTATAAAATGTACATCAGGGCAACAGGAAATATCTCACCACAAAAAACTTTTGGCCACCAGCGATTGGTTGATGCACCAGTTGAATATACCGGCAACCGCCTTACGTGTATTGAACCTGACTATAAAGAATTTATTGATCCCAAACAGATCAGGCGTATGAGCCGCATCATACGCATGGGTGTGGCCGCTGCCATGGAATGTTTGCAGGAAGCCGGCGTTAAAGTACCCGATGCCATTGTTACAGGCACCGCTTATGGTTGCCTGGAAGACACCAATTCGTTCTTAAGCAAGATGGTTGAGTTTAACGAAGAGTTATTAACGCCAACAGCTTTTATACAATCAACGCATAACACTATCGGTGCACAAATCGGGTTGCTGTTGCAATGCAATAATTACAACAATGCATTTGTACACCGTGGTTTTTCTTTTGAAAGCGCCTTGCTCGATGGCATGTTGTTATTAGAAGAAAATGAAGCATCAAATGTGTTGGTGGGCGCTATTGATGAGATCACCAATACCAGCCATACTATTTTAAACAGGCTGGGTTTGTATAAACAGGGGCCTGTTTCAAACCTGGATATTTAT
>JANNYY010000175.1:0-4013 GCA_031410355.1 Chitinophagaceae bacterium
GTAAATTAACCATCCAGATAACCAATGATATGAAAAGGTTGAATAAAAAATACGGTATTGTAACCGCTTGTGTTGGTGGCGGGCAGGGCATTGCAGGAATTATTGAAAATATTCAATGAGTAGATTAACTTTATGAAGTAAAGTAATCAACAGCAGGGCAACGTTTTACTTCTGTGAAGAATCAAATAATAAAACCCACACCCTCTTAAACTTTTGTGAAATAGTTTAGTCGTACCTCTTTATTTTAACAAGTCATCAAAAACACTGCTATGG
Organism: Chitinophagaceae bacterium; assembly: GCA_031410355.1. Classification (GTDB taxonomy): domain Bacteria; phylum Bacteroidota; class Bacteroidia; order Chitinophagales; family Chitinophagaceae; genus Ferruginibacter. The sequence goes on from JANNYY010000175.1 coordinate 274, forward strand.
ACAGAAGAGACTTTCTTACAGCGGGTAAAGCTAAAAAAGCTGCTCCTGTTAAACCAATAGCCTTCGCCTCATCACCAACCCGTACACAAAGTGGCATCAATCCTTATACAGGCCCCTGGACAACCAACGAAGTAATTCATCTTTTAAAAAGAACCATGTTTGGTGCAGCCAAAGCCGATGTGGATTTTTTTAAAACCATGACCATGAGCCAGGCGGTTGATGCTCTTTTAAATGTGCCTTTAGCCCAGTTTACTCCGCCGCCACCTGTAAAAAATTATGCAAATTCCGTTGATCCTGCCGATCCTGATAATGCGATATTGGCCGGACAAACCTGGGTAAACACTAATACCAATGATGGTGGAGTAGATTCAAACAGAGTAAACGCTTACAGAAACTGGTGGATGGGCCAAATGGTTAGCCAGGATAAAAATATACTGGAAAAGATGACCCTTTTCTGGCACAATCATTTTGCTACAGAAACTGATGTTATTGGCCGGGCTATATGGTGCTATCAAAACAATACTGTACTTCGCAAAAATGCGCTGGGTAATTTTAAACAGTTTATAAAAGAGATGACTACTGATACCGGCATGCTTCGTTATCAAAATGGTTACTTAAATACCAATACCGCACCTGATGAAAACTATGGCAGGGAATTGCAGGAGTTGTTTGTTGTGGGCAAAGGCGCAAATAATGCAACACAGGGATATGCCGAAGCTGATGTGAAAGCAGCAGCAAAAGTCTTAACCGGCTGGCAGATAAATGGTACCACCAATACTGCAGTCTTTACTTCCTCACGGCACGATGCAACCAACAAGCAGTTTTCAGCCTTTTATAATAATACGGTTATTACCGGCCGTACCGGAGCTACAGCCGGCGACCTGGAATTGACAGATCTTATTAATATGCTTTTGTCAATCAATGATCCTTCTTTACATATTTGCCGCAAATTATACCGCTGGTTTATATATTACGAAATTGACGCAGCAGCAGAAGCAAACGTAATTGCCCCGCTGGCACAGATTTTCAGAACAAATAATTATGATATTAAACCGGTGCTTTCGGCCTTATTAAAAAGCGAACATTTTTTTGATGTGCTTAACCAGGGATGTGTGATAAAGAGCCCGGTTGATATTTTAGTTGGTACATGCAGAGAGTTCAGTGTTGTTTTCCCGAATGCTACAACCGATTATGTTGGTGCTTACAATATGTGGCTTACGCTTAACCAACTTTCGTTTACATTTCAGCAATACATTGGCGATCCGCCAAATGTGGCCGGCTGGGCACCTTATTATCAACAACCGCAGTATTACGAAATATGGATCAATTCAGATACTTTTCCAAAGAGAAATCAATTTACCGATGTGATGTTAACATCAGGGTATACCCGGAGCGGAAAAAAAATAATAATTGATCCCACCATTTTTGCGAAATCATTACCCAATCCCGGCGATCCAAATGCGCTGATTGCTGATTCTATTACTTATTTATTCCGGCTGCCTTTAATACAGGCATCACGGGATCAATTAAAGAAAGATATTATTTTGGGTGGACAAACAAATGATGGATACTGGACCAATGCCTGGAATGCCTGGATCTTTAACCCAAATGATACGGTTAATGCAAACATTGTAAAAACAAAACTAAAAGACCTGTTTCAATATTTAATGAAACTGGCCGAGTACCAATTAGCTTGAGCCCCTAATCCGCCAACCGGCGGAGAATCGGTGCCTAATAATTAATAGAGTATGATTTTTCTTAAATCAGTTTAATAATCGCTTCGATGGTTCCTCCTTCAGAGGGCTAGGGGCTTAAAACTTAATTAATGAAACGTAGAGACTTTTTACGCACCACAGTACCGGCAGTAGTTTTGCCTACTGTCATCAATGGGTTTTCTGTAAAAGCCTTTGGCGCCGAATCGCCGCTTGCGCAATTATTAAACGGCAGCACACCAAACGACCATGTACTGGTAATTGTACAACTGAGTGGTGGTAATGACGGATTAAATACCGTTATTCCTATTGAAAATTATTCAAATTATTTTAATGCCAGAAGCAATATTGCCATTCCTGAAAACAGGATATTATCCCTAACCTCAAAAACAGGTTTAAACCCTGCCATGACGGGTATGAAAGCCATGTATGATGAAGGCAAATTAAGTGTGGTACAGGCTGCGGGTTATCCAACTCCCAACTTTTCCCATTTCAGGGCAACAGATATCTGGATGAGTGCATCGGACAGCAACCAGGTTATTATAAACGGCTGGGGCGGCAGGTATTTAAATTATGAGTATCCAAATTTTCCGATTGGATATCCCAATAATACCATGCCACATCCGTTAGGCATTCAAATTGGTTCTACAACTTCTTTAACTTTCCAGGGGCCATCCGTAAGTATGGGGATGAGCATCAGCAATCCCACCAGTTTTTATAATTTACTGGCAGGTATTGAAGACCCCGCACCCAATAACAATGCAGGTAAAGAACTGAAATATGTAAGGCTTGTTGCCAAACAAACATCGTCCTATACCAGCGTGGTTAAAGCAGCAGCCGATGCGGTAACTCAACAGGCACCATACCCAACTCCTAATTCCCTGGCCGATCAGCTTAAAATTGTTGCCCGATTAGTAAAGGGCGGGTTGAAAACAAAAATTTATATGGTAAATTATGGAAGTTTTGATACGCATTCATTACAAACTTCCACTACCGATACAACTGTGGGAAGCCATGCTACTTTATTAAAAAATGTTAGTGATGCTATAAAAGCTTTTCAGGACGATCTGAAATTTTTAGGTGTGGAAGAAAGGGTAATGGGTATGACATTTTCTGAATTTGGCCGCCGTATAAAAAGTAACAGCAGCACCGGTACCGATCATGGTGCAGCAGCGCCTATGTTTTTATTTGGTAAGAATGTGATATCAAAAGTGTGGGGCGATAATCCTGCCATTCCGGCCAATGCAAGTGTGAACGATAATATCCCCATGCAGTACGATTTCAGAAGTGTATATGCATCTATGCTGGAAAACTGGTTATGTGTAAAACATGCCGACCTGCAGCAGATTATGCTGAAGGATTTTCAGCAACTGGCATTGGTAAATAATAAAGATTGTAATCCGCTGCCACCAGTTAGTGCAGGTACCAGTTACCTGGAAATATGGGGTACGCCATTTACACAATCTACTACCATTAAATATAAAACCGATGGTGGGCACACCTTGTTACAAATATTTGATACCATGGGCCGCTTAATTATAACGGCAGTTGATGCTGATTTACCGGCAGGTTCTTATTCTTATAATTACCAGAGCGGTCCATTGCCTGCCGGAGTTTATTATGCACGTTTGCAAAACGGGCCAATGCAGCAGGTTAAGGCGATGATTAAAGTAAGGTGATGCTTTAAATATTATTTTATTACAGGAGGGGGTAAGTTTTTGTCAATAAAAAAGAACAATGGAATCTACGCACTGCCTGTACTTAAATTGCTAGAAATGGGTTTAAACAGTTTATTATCCAGGTTTTAATGTAGGAGCGATGAGTAAATGACTGACCTTGGGATATATAAAAATAAATTTTTTGTTGTGAGTATAAAAGCGCCGCCATAATAATTTATTTATTCATTTTATTTTTTTTTTGTAAAATAAATTTGGAATTCATAAATCTAATTGTATATTTACTTTCTGATATGAGAAAAACAAGTTAAAAACCTGTTTTTATAGTAGCCAAAATTCATTACTCCTTCGA
>JANNYY010000176.1:0-10818 GCA_031410355.1 Chitinophagaceae bacterium
TTCCAGTGCTTCAACTCACTTTTATTTTCAATAAAATGAGATTGATGTTTTTTTGTAAATGTATTGTACAAAGATGATGATGATGCAGACGATTTATTTTCCTCTGTAAATGGTTTTGAAACTGCATCCAGGCTTTGTATGGATGCATCCAGCTCAAAATCTAAAGTGGGCGAAATGCTAAACTGTGCCAGCGCATGTTTTACCGCACTCTGCACAAAAGCATACACAATCTTTTCATCTTCAAATTTTATTTCCTGTTTGGTAGGATGCACATTAATATCTAATTGAGCTGGATCAAGATCAATGAATAAAGCATACATCGGGAAACTGTCTTTGGCAATCATCTCATTAAAAGCATTCATCACTGCATGATTCAGGTAAGCACTTTTAATAAACCGGTTGTTTACAAAAAAATACTGGTCTCCACGGGTTTTCTTTGCCGTTTCGGGTTTGCCCACAAAGCCATAAATATTCATATAATCGGTTTGTTCCTGCACAGGCACTAATTTGGCCGCATAACTATTGCCCAGTATTTGTACAATGCGCTGCTTCATGCTTCCTTTCTCCAAATAAAAAACCTGCTGCCCATTACTTGAAAACGAAAAGAAAATTTCAGGGAACGACATAGCCACTCTTATAAACTCATCCACAATATGCCTTAACTCTGCTGCATTGCTTTTTAAAAAGTTCCTTCTTGCAGGCACATTAAAAAAAAGGTTTTTCATGGCAATGCTCGAACCGGTAGGTACAGCAATGGGTTCCTGTTTTATAACCTGGCTGTTTTCAATTTCTATAAAAACACCGGTTTCATCCTCGTCTCTTTTCGATTTTAATTCAACCTGTGCTACTGCGGCAATGCTTGCCAGGGCTTCGCCTCTAAAACCCATCGTCTTAATTTTAAACAGGTCTTCAATATTTTTTATTTTGGAAGTAGCGTGCCGTTCAAAAGCCATCCTGGCATCGGTTTCACTCATGCCTTTTCCATTATCAATAACCTGTATCAATGCCTTGCCTGCATCATTAACCATAAGGTTAATTTCATCTGCACCGGCATCTACAGCGTTTTCCAGCAGTTCTTTTACAGCACTTGCGGGCCTTTGTATAACTTCGCCGGCGGCAATCTGGTTGGCAATGTTATCGGGTAATAATTGAATGATATCGGGCAAAAGAATTCTTTTAATTTGTTGGTAAAATTTTCCGGTTACTCTTAAACAATACTACTCCCAAATATCTGAAAGATTTACTTCAGCATTGCAGTCCTCATGTAAATTAAAAGTGTACATCTCCGGATTTATAGCAACCGGTTCGTATTGATTATTGAGCAGTTGATAAACTTCTAATTTTTTAAACTGAGGATCGGCTATTAAATAGTATTTTACTTTTTGCGATTGATAGATTTCCATTTTAAGGCCACGGTCTTTTGCCGCTGTTGCAGGTGATAAAATTTCAACAACCAATACAGGTGGAAAATCAAGAAATTTTTTTTCTATTTTATCACAAACAATTAAGATATCGGGTTGTACAATTGTGTCTTCAGTAATTTTCCAGTCGAGTGGAAGGTACAATTTACATTTTTTACACCCTGCTTTTAAAGCTGATTCAAATTCAAATACTAATGTACTGTTTGCCCTTTGATGTGCAGGAACAGGTGCAGGGCTCATAGCGTAAGGCATTCCTTCAATCAGTTCCCATTTGCCTTCCCATTGGCAATAATCATCGTAAGTATAATGCGGCCTGTATTTTTCTGCAATTGACATGGTGTAAAGTTAAAAATTATTTTAACAGCAACCCATTATTTAAATAACCACAATTTGCGTTTATTAACTATTTTTATACCTATGATAAGACATTTATTTGCACTGCTTGTTTTATGTTTATTTAGCAGGAATACATTTGCACAGGTGATTGCGGCAACCGGAGAAAATTCTATCGCTACCGTGTGGGTTGACAGTGTTTTTAAAACCTTAACTCCCGATGAACAGATCGCCCAACTGATGGTGGTTCGTTTATCAACCATTAATTCAAATAAAACCGTAACCTTTTACGACAGTTTGGTCACTGAATTAATAAGGCAATATAATATTGGCAGCATTTGTGTTTTCCAGGGCAGCCCGGTAAAACAGGCTACCATAATAAATTCTTTACAAGCCCTGGCAAAAACACCTTTGCTTGTAACTATTGATGCTGAGTGGGGCGTTGGTATGCGTATGACGGACAGTGTGCTTCCCCTGCCCAAACAAATGATGTTGGGTGCAGTGCAGGATTCATCCATTGCTTATCAATATGGAAAAATTGTAGCTGCGCAATGCAAAAGAATTGGCATACAGGTAAATTTTGCGCCGGTTGTTGATGTAAATAATAATCCGGACAACCCGGTAATTAACGACCGGAGTTTTGGAGAAGATAAATACAAAGTGGCGTCTTTTGGTGTTCAATACATGAAAGGGATGCAGGATAATGGTGTGATGGCCTGCGCCAAGCATTTTCCGGGGCATGGCGATGTTGCAGTAGATTCTCATTTGGATCTGCCTCTCATTAATAAAACCAAACCCCAACTGGAAGCATTGGAATTATACCCCTTCCGGCAAATATTTAAAGCAGGTGTTGGTAGTGTAATGATAGCGCACCTGTACATTCCCGCAATTGATACCAGCGCCAACAGGGCAACTTCTTTGTCAAAAAAAAATGTAACAGATTTATTACGAAATGAAATTGGATACCAGGGATTAACTTTTACCGATGCCCTGGAAATGCAGGGCGTAAAAAAATTCTTTCCTGATGGTGCAGCTTCTGTGGAATCAATTATTGCCGGTAATGATATGCTTTGTTTACCGGGTGACATACCACTGGCTATATCCAAAATAAAAGAAGCAATTGACAGTAACCTGATAAGCCGTGCCGATATTGAAATGCATTGCAAAAAAGTGCTGATGGCAAAATACCAGTATGGGCTTGCAAACTTAAAACCCATCAATACAAATAATATTACCAATGATTTAAACAGGGACGTAAGCAACATGCGTAAACTCATAGCCGAAAATGCTCTTACTGTTTTGAAAAAAACTGATGTCGTTTATTTTCCCCTGCCGGCAAAAACCGATTCAACTGCAAAGGCTGTGGTTTATGTAAGCATTGGTACCAGCAGCGATAATGCCTTTGCAAAACGCATGCGTGCCGATTATAATGCCGATGTAATTTATTTTGATTATAAAGAAGAAGCATCCCGAATTGCTGCCATTGTTGCGCAGGTAAAAAAAGATTATAAAATGGTGATCATTGGCATACATGGTTACAACCGGGCGCCTGCAAACAATTTTGGTATCAGTAAAAATGCCATTGACCTGGTAACCCAGTTACAACAAAATACAAAAAGCATCAGCTTTGTTTTTGGAAATCCTTATGCTATAAAAAACTGGTGTGCTGCAAAAAATTTAGTGGCTTGTTACGAGGATGATGATATAATACAAAATACAGCGATAGATCTGTTGCAGGGAAAAATTGCGGCCAAAGGAAAATTACCGGTTACGGTTTGTGAGGAGTATAAATATGGTACCGGTATTAACTTTAAAGCAATACATCCTCCTCAATTTGAAAAGGGTGTGCTTGATGCTGCAAAGCTTACTGTTATTGATTCAATTGCCAGGGATGCCATTGCAAAAGGCGCTACGCCAGGTGCAGTGGTATTGATTGCCAAAGACGGAAAAATTGTTTATCACAAAGCCTATGGCAATTATACTTATACAGATGCTGAACCTGTTAATAAAGAATCTGTTTTTGATATGGCTTCGGTTACAAAAATTTGCGCAACCACCATTTCTGTAATGCGGTTGTATGATGAAGGTAAAATTGATCTTAAAAAAAAGCTGGGCGATTACCTGCCCTGGGTTAAGGGAACCAACAAAGAGATTTTATCTATAGAAAATATTTTACTGCACCAGGCCGGCCTGGTTGCCTATATTCCTTTTTATAAAGAAACGCTTGAAGTGGATGGAAAGCCTTCGGCTAAATATTATGCAACTGCAAAAAGCGATTCATTCAGCATACGTGTTGCAAAAGATATGTACATGCGCAGCGACTGGCGTGATACTATTTACAAACGCATATTAGAAAGCCCGCTTGGGCAGGCAAATAAATATATATACAGCGATAATGATTTTATTTTTTTGGGTAAAGTTGTTGAAGCCATCAGTGGCCTGCCTTTAAATAGCTATGTTGAAAAAGAATTTTACCAGCCTATGGGCTTAACCACAGCGGGGTTTAAACCAACAGAAAAATTCCCTTTAAAAAGAATTATACCAACTGAGCAGGAAAAACAATTCCGGATGCAATTATTACGTGGTGATGTGCATGACCCCGGTGCTGCCATGTTTGGTGGTGTGGCAGGCCATGCAGGTTTGTTCAGCAATGCTTATGACCTGGCCATCATTATGCAGATGCTGTTGAACGGGGGCACCATTAACGGAAAAAGATATTTACAAAAAGAAACGATTGATTTATTCACCGCATACCACAGTAATATCAGCAGGCGGGGGTATGGTTTTGATAAACCTGAAAAAGATAATAACAAACGCCCCGATCCATATCCATGCCTCAGTGCATCGCCCACAACATTTGGCCATACAGGCTATACAGGTACCTGTGTATGGGTGGATCCCGTTTATAACCTGGTGTATGTTTTTTTGAGCAACCGGGTAAATCCTGATGGAGGAGAAAACACAAAACTACTGAAGATGAATGTGCGAACCAATATCCAGGAGGCAATTTATAAGGCGATGGGGTTGTAAATTATGGTATCATTAAACCCGCTGCCCACATCAGCATATTTTCTGTTTTATAATATTTTGCTTTCAATTCCTGCAATTTTTGCAATGCTTCCAGTGCCTTATTTTCTCTGGCATTAATTAAAAACAAAGAGCTTTCACCAGCCATAAAACGAATCTCTTCGCCCCGGTGTAAAAGCTGATAATTTTTATATGCTTTTTCCTGTATTGCAACCTGGTTCTTTACTGCAACTAATTCATTAAAATAACTTTGTACTTTATTTTCTACCAGCTGTTGTTTTTGTACCTGTTGTAATTGTGTTTCTAATATTTTTAATTTTGCCTTTCGGTATTCGCCTCTGCCCTGCGATAACCGTAACGGAATACCCAATGACAATCCATATTGAAAGTTATTTTGAAACAGGGGACCGGTTGTAGCTGTTTTTAAAATATCGTACCCTTTGCCCAATTGGTTATACCGAAAATTTACTGTTGGTAACAACTCCTGAAATTTTAATTTTTTTTCTACACTTAATGCATTCAGTTTATAGTTGTACATCAGCAATTCCGGATGGTTTTTTACTGCCGCAGTAATTAAACTACTTAAATCTGGTAAAGCTGCATTTGCAATATTTAATGCTTGCAGATATTCTGCCGGAATAATATCTGTTGAAAGATTATAAGGTTCGGTTTCCGGTGTCCACAAAAAAACAGACAGTTCCAATGTTGTGTTTTGAAAATCAAGCCAGGCCTGGTTTTTCTGCAACTCAAAACTTTGTAGCTGTACAAGGGCTTCGGCAGTATCAATAGCGGGCCTGTCGCCAAGACGATAAGCAGTTTTTACTATTTCGACTCTTTTTTCATTCACAACAACCGCATTACCAAGTGTTTTAAAAACCTGGTATTCCTTTACCCAGGTCCAGTAAGTTTTCATAGCATCCAGCATCAGGTTGTTTAGTATATTTCTTTTTTCAACAGAAGAAGCATCCCTGTAAATTTTTGCTGTCTGCAATGCAGCCCTTCTTTTATCTATCAGCAAATTTTTAGCAAGTGGCACACTTATTCCAATATAACTGGTGCGGCCTTTTGTTTCTTCGGGATCGGTACGGTTGCCGGAGAGATATTCCAACCCGGCAGTAACTTCTGCACCAAACCAGGTTGGTATCAGCAGCTCGGGTCGGTTATAATAATAATAGTTTGTACCATCGAAGGTTTTTTCTGCCGTTTCGTTTGCTAAAACAGGGTCAAACAATCCCCGCGCAATGGTAACATCTGCTTTGGCTTTTTGTATAAAAATATCAGCCTGCTTTGCAACCGGGTGATATTGCTTTACTATTTCCATCAACTGCTTAGCAGATAGAGTTTTTATAGAATCGCTTTGCTGCTTATTTTCCTGCGCATTTGCAGGCATAAACAAAATCAGCAGCGCAAATGATATGATACAATTTATAATTTTCATTTTTTTTCTTTTGTTTTCAGGTCTTCAGTTTTATAATAATCCGGCGGAAAGCCATTGATATTGCGCCAAAGCTCAAACCAAACGGGAACGTTTTTTAACAGCGTAATTCCCTGTGCACCGGCACCCATTTTTAATTCTTTTGGCCATGGTTTATCGGTTGCATCTTCCTGCACAATTACCCTGAATTTTCCGTTGGTACTTACATTACTTTCCACTGCCACAATCTCGCCACCAAAAGTACCAGACGATGCTTTAGGCCAGCCACTAAAAACGATTGCCGGAAAACCATCAAATAAAAAACGTACTTTTTGTTCCGGCGCAATCAATGGCAAATCAAGCGGCTGCACATACATTTCCACAGCATATTTAATTTTATCCGGAACAATTTCTGCAATCATCTCACCATCTTTTACAAACTCACCAATACCGGCTTTTTGTGCTTTTACAATTTGTCCGCTTTGTGAAGCAAGAATATAATACATGCCATTGCGGATGCTGTAACTGGCGTACTGATTTTCCAGTTTGGCAATATCTGCCTGGCCGCTTGCAATTTGTGTGAGCGATTGAAACTGATCGCCCTGCACCTTGGTGACTTTTTCTACATTTTCCTGCTGTAAGGCACTCATTTCAATCCGTGTAATCGTCAAATCCTGTTTACTGTTAGCCAGTTTATTCTCGGCCATTATTTTTTTTGCCTGTGCATTTTGAAATTGCTGATTACGTATTTCCAGTTGAGTTAACGAAACCAATCCGCTATCGTACATGGCTTTTTGGCGGCTGTATTGTTTATTGCCAATGCTGTAATCATTAGTTGCAGCAACTGCTTCGGCACTATCTGCCTGTACTTTTAATTGTAACTGGTTTAGTTTATTCAATAACTGATTTAACTTTAACTGAAGCCCGGAGTTAATGGCTCCAATCTGCTGATCGGCAACGCCTACTTTGCTTTTATAATATTCAAGAGATAATTCTTTACCTGCCAGTTGCTCTTTGGTACGTTGCAAAAGGTTGGGATCGAGGTAATCGGTTTTTACTTCGGTTAGTTGCATCAGCGTATCGCCTGCTTTTACATAATCACCTTCTTTAACATGCCATTTTATTACCCTGCCACCAATAATACTGTTTACCTGCTGAGGGCGTTGATACTGATACAAAGTAGTAACAATGCCTTTGGCACGTATGTTTTGGGTCCAGGGCAAAAACAAAAAAATAATGAATACCAGTAAACAGATAAAGAACCACCATTTGACTTTACTGTTTTTATTATGCTGATAAATATGTGCGTATGATTTTAATTTAATGTTATACATTTTTGTTCTTTTAAGAAGTGATGGAAGATTGAATTTTAATTTTACCTTCTTCAATAATTACAACTTTATCACAAAGCCGTGCAAATTCTTCATCGTTGCTTACCACCACCAGTGTTGTGTTTTCAATTTTACTGAGTAATTGAATAATCTGTTGCCGGTAAATATTTTCTGATTGTTGCCACGGTTCTTCCAGCAGCAGCAGACGAGGTTTACCAGCCAATGCCCTTACCAATAAAATTTTATGAATAACATTCCGGGGCAATCTTTTGCCTGCCGGATCCAGCACAGTATCGTACCCGTTTTTAAAAGTTGCAATAAATTCATTCAGGCCGGTTTTGGCTGCCAGTTCAACAACTGTTTCCATAGTAATGCTTTGATTACCCAGCAAAATATTTTCCCATACTGTACCATTAAAAATATCCTGCTGGCTTATAAGTACTGCAATTTGTGATCTTGCAGAATCGAGATTATAATTACCAAGCGGTACGCCATTCAGCATCATAGAACCTCTAAAATCAGTATAACTTCCTGCTAATACCCTCAGCAGGGTTGATTTTCCGGAACTGCCTTTTCCCTGCACACAAATTTTTTCATTGGCATTTATATTTAGATTGATGGCTTTTAAAACATCCGTTTCGTTATCATAACTAAAACTCAGATTTTTCATTTCTACCTGCAATCCTGTGCCGGTTTCAGTTAAAAAAGCAGATCCGTTTTGTTCTTCCGGTTTATCACTGAGGTTTGCAATTTTTTCTATCGAAGTGAGGGTATCATACACACTGCCCATGTTCATAATCAGTTTTTCAACTGAGTTCAACACCAGTAAAATAATAATTTCTGCAGCAATAAACTGCCCTATGTTCAGTTGCTGATTAACCAGCAGCAATGTGCCTGCAATAAGCATGGCAGCCGTAATAACGGTTTTAAAAATAACCAATACATAGTATTGCAATTTCAATATCCTGAAATGATTGTTACGGGCATCCAGATACTGCGTTACCTCTTCATCGGTTTTTTGAAGATGCAGGTGGTTGCTTTTGGCCAGCTTTATTGATTTTATTACCCTGGCAGTTTCCTGCAGCCAGCCAGCCACTTTGTATTTATAATTACTTTCCTGCAAACTGGTTTCTAGTGCCTGGCCACCTGTATATCTTAGTATAAGCCACAAAAGGATGATGAGTACAAAACTAAAAAGTATAAATACCGGATGATAAAATGATAACAACAGCAACCCGAATATGATCTGGATACTGGCCGTAGGGATATTCAGTAAAATTTTTGATAAACTTTTTTGCAGAACCGGAACATCAAAAAAACGGTTGGTTAGTTCTGGTAAAAAAATATGATCTGTTTTTTTAAGGTCGAGTTTTGGAATATGCTCTGCAAAAGCAAAAGCATAACGTACAAATATTTTTTGCTGAATTTTTTCGATGATCTTCATCTGGTTTACCTGCATGATGCCTGCTGCCAGCACACCTGCAACTACCAAAACAATGAGTACAATTAAAGAAGCCCGCATGGAAGCTCCTAATACAAACCCAATGATGGCCTGTATGCCAAGCGGCAATGAAAGTTGTATCAAACCATTTAAAATGGCATAAAAATAAATGGCAGTAATTTCTTTACGTTCCAGTTTTACCAGGTTTAATATCCTGGCAGCCGGACTTAATTTAGTTGGCATTAAATAAAAATTTATTAATCAGTTAGTAAAAAGATATAGCCATGCGACTGCATGCCTGGTTTTAAAAATTGATTAACAAAAATTGGGCGGAGGCGTAAGTTTTTCGAAGCTGGGCGAAGGCAAAATATTTTCTGCCAGGTGAATTTGAGTAAGAAGCTTTACAGATAAATCCATCTGAATACTGTAAAAAGAAAGAAATTCTTTGGTTGATTTTTTATCTTCTTTATCGGTCTTTTTTTCTTCAGTTATATCCAATACAATAGCCTGCTCACTACCCATTAAAGAATGTATGGTAGGCAAAACCTGTACTACGGCAAAAAGAAATAAAATAAAAAAAGCGATTTTTTTCATTGAATGCAAATGTAATAGTCATCTGTAACATATACAAGCCCCAATTGTTTGTAAATTGTAAAATTTTGTTTTGGGTGAAGCTAAATCTCCTTCGAATGCTCTGGTAATTTATCATAGTCGCCCTTAAAAGCGTAATAAACAAATATCATTATAGTTATTTGTATAGGGTTGTAATTCTACTATAAATTAAGTAAAATCTTTTTAAAGTCATCTGTTCTTTCCCAAGGTATATTATGACCTGCACCAAAAAGCGTGTCAGCAGCAATTGATTTTGCATGTATCATCATGTTTTTTCCATAAGCTATATTACCGATAGGTACCCAGGTGTCTTTATCGCCATGTACAAATAAAACATTGCAGGTAATGTTTTTAAAATCATTTTGCAAAGGCACCAGGTCTTTTTTAAGATAAAGTATTTCTGTATTGCTGGGGCCAAATGCTCCAGGTAAGCACCAATACAGGGGGCGATGAGCCATAACCTTACGCCAGGTTTCTGTTTTTTCCTGGTTAACATCAATTGATCCTGCAACAATAACAATCTTTTCAAACAAGGATGAATTATTTGCTGCAAGCTTTACCAACACCGGACCACCCAAACTGTGCCCAACTAAAAACATAGGTTGCTTTGTTTTTAATTTTAGCAGCACGGGTATTATCATTTCACATTGTTCCTGTAAATGAACAGCTTTACCAAAATCGCTGTAACCAAATCCTGGCCTGTCTATAGCAACAATCCGATATTTCTTCCTCATTGATGAATCCCACATAAACTTCATATAATTCATCCAGCTACCGGGGCTGCCATGGATAAAAACCAGTGTAGGTAAAGAATCGCCGTTACCGCATACAGCATAATGCAAATGCCGGTCATTAATTATTGTATCATAAATGGTGAGGGGAACATTTTTCACTTTAAAAACATGGTAGGCTTTATTATCACTCCATCGGTTTTGCATAACAAAACACTGAGCTAGTAATAACCATAAAGAAATTAAACAAAGGCTGTAAAGAATGGTGCGTAGCATAATTTTTCTAAAACGCATAGATTGGTTATTTGTTACAGACTGTTCTTCATATCTCCTCCGAACTCTCCGGCAGCTTATCATACTCTCCTTTAAAAGCATAGTAACCAAATATCATCAGGCCAATGGCAATAGGTGTAAAAATGGTAATAATGATTATCCAGGGTAGCGGTTTATTAATATCTTTAGTGCCGCCGCTGCTGACATTGTGCACCGCACTGATAACTAAAAAATA
>JANNYY010000177.1:0-2059 GCA_031410355.1 Chitinophagaceae bacterium
TTGTTTGATGTAAAGTCTTTTAAAACATCAGGCACCAATATAGTACTTACAGGTTTTTATGATCATAAAGAAGATAACCTGGTAAAGCATATTAAAGACCTTTCACAGCAAAAAAATAATTCCAGTGGCCCTGCAGATCAGTTAGTGGTTAAGTTTTTATTCTGTGCCAATTACAAAGAACCCATTACTTTTTCTATACAAAATAACTGGCAGATCATTGCCCGTAAATTTCCGGTTTTTACAGAAGCTGTATCCAGTATGAGTTATCCTGCAGTTGCCCCTCCTCCCAAATATTGTTAGTATTTTATTAAGCTGTTTGTTTAAAAAACACAAAAAAAGCATTTAACTCCATTGTTTACAACCAGGGTTAAATCATGCTATATTATTTACTATCAATAAAACTAAAATGAAACACATCATTATATTTATACTTACGCTATCATCAATTACAGCCTTTGCACAAAAAACCGTTAAGGGAAAAGTAACTGATGCAGGCAATAACAGCCCGCTTTTTGGAGCAAATATTTTATTCAGCGGCGGTACGGCCAGTACAGATAAAGACGGTATTTTTACCGTTGACTGCAGTAAGGCCATCACCATCACTGTTTCTTTTATCGGTTACGAAACCGTTAAATACAATATTAAAAACTGCAACGACGATATTAGAATAAGCCTTACTTCAAAAGCATCAAACCTGGAGGAAGTGGAAATAACTGCCACATCAAACGATAATAAATCTATTTTATATCAACCTTCGTCCATTACAAAACTTACGCCTGTAGAATTAAAGAGAGGCACCGGTTTATTTTTTGATGATATTATTAATGTGAATGTGCCTGGCGTATCTTTTGAAAGAAGAACAGTGAGTGCAGGGCAACAATTTAATATAAGGGGTTATGGTAACGGAACAAGAGGAACAAGGGGTGCAAGCAGCAATTTTGACGGACAGGGATACAAAGTTTATTTAAACGGAATACCGGTTACCGATGCTGAAGGAATAACCGTAATGGACGATCTTGATTTTGGCTCTATAGGAAATGTAGAAGTAAGTAAAGGCCCTGCCGGAACTTTATATGGCCTGGCCATAGCTGGTGCTGTAAACCTGCATACAGTTACACCGGATAAAGGAAAAACTTCGCTGAGCCAGGAAAGTATGCTTGGTGATTACGGGCTGCAGCGTTACACAACTACGCTTCAAACAGCAGGCCAGCATTCTTCTTTGCTGCTTAATTATGGCCACCAAAAATCTAATGGTTATTTTATACACAATGCTTCTAAAAAAGATTTTGTAAATGTAATTGCAGAATTTCAGCCAAAAGAAAAGCAAAGCATTACAGCTTATGCAGGCTTTACCAACAGCTACGATGAAAGAGGTGGCGAGCAAACCATTGCCCAGTTTGAAGCTAAAAGCGACACCGGAAATTTTGAATACGTTAAAAGAAACGGCCACAGCCGTTTAATAAGTTACAGAGCTGGTGTAGCACACAATTATGAATTTAATAACTGGTTATCAAATTTTACAACCGTATTTGGTACCGGTTTAATAAGTGATGTAAGTTCTGCCGGCGGATGGACAGATAAACTTTCTCTTAATTATGGTACCCGTTCAACTTTTCAAACAAAATTCAATGTAGCAAACAACATTAAACTAACCGGTTTAACTGGTTTTGAATTGCAACGTCAAAATGCATCTACTATTGGTTATAATATGAAGGCAAGTCCGTTTGATGCCACACCCGCCACCTGGACACTTGGAGAACCTTATTGGGTAATTAATGCTAACACATCCAACGTAGCAACCGTAAACAGCACCAGTTCTTTTTTTACGGAGTGGACACTTGCTTTGCCTGCTGATTTGTCAATTACCGCAGGTGTTGGAATGAGCAGAATGAAAATCCATCTTGATGACAGGTTTAATCCGGCAACGGCAACCAAACCTGCAACATTTGATTCGGACTATAAAAAAATGTATTCACCACAATTTGCCATAAATAAAGTGTTCAATAAAAAAATATCCGTGTATTCATCTTACAGTACAGGATTTAAGGCACCGGTTAGT
>JANNYY010000178.1:0-11437 GCA_031410355.1 Chitinophagaceae bacterium
ATCTTTTATAAAAAACATTCCATTTTAAAAGATTCTATTTTTGCAGGAGATAAGTTGAAGCAGATAGAACAACTGAATGCAAAGTATCAAACTGAAAAGCAACAGCAGCAGTTAAAATTACAAAAAGCCGAGATCACCAAAAAAAACTATCTTCTTGGTGGATTAATTGTTGGCGTTGCACTACTAATCTTCTCGGGTGTTAGTTTTTACAGAAAACGACAACTGCAAAACCAAATGAATTTACAGGCAGCCGTAATAAATCAGCAGGACCTTGCTACCAGGGGCATCATCAGTGCCGAAGAAAATGAACGAAAACGTATTGCGGCCGACCTGCATGATGGCATTGGGCAGATGATGAGTGCTGCCAAAATGAATTTATCAGCATTTGAAAATGACATTACTTTTAAAGATGAAACACAAAAGAATAATTTTGAAAAATTAATTGGCCTTGTAGATGAAAGTTGTAAAGAGATCAGGAACGTAAGCCACCAGATGATGCCAAACGCACTTTTAAAAAGCGGCCTCGCAAATGCGGTTAAAGAATTCCTGGATAAGATTGACCACCGCATCATCAAAATTAACCTGCATACCGAAGGTTTACAGGAACGGCTGGACGGCAACACAGAAACGGTTTTATACCGCGTGATACAGGAATGTGTGAATAATGTGATAAAACATTCCGGGGCAAATAACCTGGATATATCTTTGATTAAAGACGCAGATGGTATTGCGGCAACTGTTGAAGATAATGGCCGTGGTTTTGATACTGGTGATAAACAAAAGTTTGAGGGTATTGGTTTAAAGAACATCAATTCCAGGGTTGCATTTTTAAAAGGTACAGTTGATTTTGACAGTTCGCCCGGAAAAGGAACCCTGGTTGCCATACATGTACCGATTGCACAATAAAAACTTTAACTTACGGTCATATTACCTGGAACCTGTAGTAAGAAATATACATGAAAAATAAAAAAATCGCAATAGGCGTTGTTGATGACCACCAGATTGTAATTGATGGTTTAAAATCATTACTGCATGGGCACGACCAGTTTGAAGTAGTGATTGAAAGTACCCAACCCCTGGAAATGATTGCCCTGCTTGAAAAAAAATCCATTGATATTTTACTAACTGATGTAATGATGCCCGGCATGAATGGAGCCGAATTATCAAAAGCAGTACACCAGCAATTTCCTGCAATTAAAATTCTTGCACTTTCCATGAGCGGCCAGGGCGACCTCGTTAATGAAATGATTGATGACGCAGATATTTCCGGTTATGTTTTAAAAAATATTGGCAAAAAAGAACTCCTAGTTGCATTGGAGAAAATATCAACCGGCGGAATTTACTTCAGTGATGAAGTTTTACATGAAATGACCCGGGCCAGTGATATGAAAAAAGAAAACGTAGAAGCACACCTTACAACCCGTGAAATTGAGATTGTGCAGCTTATTGAAAAAGAATTGAGCAACAAACAAATTGCCGAAAAATTATTCCTCAGCGAACGTACCATTGAAACCCACCGTAAAAATATTTTCCGAAAAACAAATACTTCCAGCGTTATTGGCCTGGTGAAATATGCTTACGAGCATAAACTCATCTAACTTGTTGTGATCTGCGCCATCAGGTTTTGCATATCCAGTATTCCCCAATGCTCACTGAATTTTCCATCACGCAGGGTGATAATATCGATCACTTCCATCACAACTGGTTTATTGGTTGCAGGCACTCCAAAAAATTCAGCTTTATGTGTTGCATGAAAAGATTTGCGGGTTGTTACTTTTGTGCCCTCTGCCACCTGGTCGTGGATAACAACCTTAAGATCTGGAAACGAAGGTTTTAAAAGATGATTAAAAAAGTAAACTACACCTTCGGGGCCTGTCGGTGTGCCTGCAGGTGCTGTGTGATTAATAAAATCAGGAGCAAATAATTCATTGAAAGTTTCCATATTACCCCCTTCAATAAATTCAAGGTTTACCCTGTTTACTACTGCTTTGTTTTGTTCAGTCGTCATTTTTTTTGTTTTAAGTTTGAATAATTGACTCCAAAAATGAATATAAAAACGATGAATAAATAGTGCAGAAGCGGCATTGAATGGTCTTATTCCGATTTGTTCCGGTATTGTAAGGGAGTACGATCCGACAGCTTTTTAAAAAATTTATTAAAATGAGAGGGGTCGCTAAAATTAAGTGCATACGCTATTTCGGCAACCGACAGAGAGGAGTGCATCAACTGGGCCCTGGCTTCCATCAATATCATATCATCGATCAGTTCGTGGGCGGTTTTATCCGAATTTGCTTTAATGATGCGGTTTAAATGATCTGCCGATATATGCAGCATCCTGGCATAATCTGCAACTTTATGAACAGCCAAAAAATGTTCGCTTACAAGTTTTAAAAAGCGGGTAAATATATTTTTGCCGCTGTTAACAGTACCCTGGCTCGAAATAATTTTAGAGGCATACCTCCTGGCTGCTATCATTAAAATAAGCTGAATGTACAACCGGATAGCATGGCTGGTATCGGGCTTCCTCGTTTTTACTTCTTCATTAATTTTGAGGATGAATCCCTTCACTTCGGCCCCTTCATCTTCACTCAATGAAAAACACTGCAGGCCTGTATAATCCAGGAAAGGAAACTGGCTCCTGCAATTTTTTAATGCCAGCGTTTCTGCGATAAATTGTTCAGTAAAAAGCATATAATACGCTAAAAAATCATTGGACATGTTTTGAAGAGAGAACAATTGTCCCGGGAAACCAAAAAAAATACTGTTGCGTACAGGATGGAATGTCTCCAGGCCAATCGTAAAAGTTGCAGTACCGGAAAGCGCCAGGGCAATGCGGTAGTATTCCGTTTTAACGGGCCCAATATTTTTTTTTGTATTTACAGTAGAGTAAAGACCAAATCCGCCGTCGATCAGTTCAGCAGTATCGTCCATGGCAAAATCGCTTGCTACCTGGCTTTCTTTATGCAATTGATGCAGTGCAGTGTCAAGCGCATATTTTTTTATTCCGGATTGTATATTCTTTTTCATCACTGTAAAAAAATGTAGTGATCTCTTTAATAAATGATCTTCGCTACAGGTTATCCAACATATCTTTTACCATGCTGCTCAAGGTAAAATCCTCCTTCCAGCCCCAGTCTTTACGGGCAACAGAATCATCAATGCTTTGCGGCCAGCTATCAGCAATAGGCTGCCGGTAATCGGGTTTATAACTGATGGAAAAATCCGGGATACGTTTTTTTATTTCAGTAGCAATTTCTTTTGGCGAAAAACTCATGCCCGAAATGTTGTAAGATGTTCTGATGGAAATTTTTGACTTATCAGCTTCCATCAGTTCAATGGTTGCACGTATGGCATCTGGCATATACATCATGGGCAGGTAGGTATCTTCCCGTAAAAAGCATTCATATTTTTTTTCTTCAAGCGCTTCATGAAATATTTCTACAGCATAGTCGGTTGTGCCGCCACCTGGTGCACTTTTATAACTGATCAAACCGGGATAACGTAAACTTCTTACATCAATACCGTAGCGGTGATGATAATAGTTACACCAGAATTCACCCGCATATTTACTAATGCCATAAACAGTTGTTGGTTCAATAACCGTTTGTTGCGGACAATTTTGTTTTGGAGAAGTAGGCCCAAACACAGCAATAGATGAGGGCCAGTAAATCTTATGCAGGTGCTCTTCTTTTGCAATATCAAGCACGTTCAATAAGCTCTGCATATTTAAACTCCAGGCCAGGTGCGGATTTTTTTCGCCGGTGGCGGAAAGAATGGCAGCCAGCAAATAAATCTGCGTAATGCCCTGCCGTATTACCTGCACATGCAGCATTTCCTTGTTCATTACATCAAGGCTCACATAAGGTCCGGTACCCTTTAGCAAATCATTTTCTTCTCTCAAATCAGAAGCAACCACGTTAGCATTGCCATACATTTTACGCAGTGCAAGTGTAAGCTCTACGCCTATCTGGCCAGATGCACCTATAACTAATATTTTTTCTTTTATCATAGCTTTTATATTACACGAATTTCATTGAATTACACGAAATACACGAATTTTTTAACGTAGAAATTGCTAAATACTTTTCCTGGGAATAAAACGTGTAATTAGTACTAACCAGTGTGATTAAATTACCCCGTAACTTTGCAAGATGGAAAAATATTTAAAAAAACTCTTCGACAATCAACAATATAACGAAAATAATTTCTTCCTCATTGCAGGCCCCTGCGTAGTTGAAACTGAAGAAATAGTGATGGGCATTGCT
The DNA here is from genome assembly GCA_031410355.1 of Chitinophagaceae bacterium. GTDB lineage: Bacteria > Bacteroidota > Bacteroidia > Chitinophagales > Chitinophagaceae > Ferruginibacter. Next base: position 4,266 of record JANNYY010000178.1, read on the forward strand.
GAAAAAGTTGCCGCTATCTGTGCAAAACTTGAGATACCATACATCTTTAAAGCATCTTACCGAAAAGCTAACAGAACATCCACAAATTCATTTACCGGTATTGGAGATAAAAATGCATTGGAGCTGATAAAAAAAGTTGGAGAAAAATTTTCCCTTCCAACAACTACAGATATTCATACAGCCGAAGAAGCCGCTATGGCTGCCGAATACGTAGATATTTTACAGATACCGGCTTTCCTTTGCCGGCAGACAGACCTGCTGATCGCTGCTGCAAAAACAGGCAAGATCGTAAACGTAAAAAAGGGGCAGTTTTTAAATGGCCCTTCCATGAAATTTGCTGTTGAAAAAATAAATGCTGCCGGCAATAATAAAGTTGGATTGATTGAAAGAGGCAATACTTTTGGATACACCGATCTTGTGGTTGACTACCGAAACATTACCTGGATGAAGGAAATAAAAGTACCCGTGATCATGGATTGCACGCATTCATTACAACAACCAAACCAAACAGGTGGAGTAACGGGCGGCAATCCCGAATTGATTGAAACCATTGCCAAAGCTGCCATTGCAACCGGCGCCGATGGGTTATTTATTGAAACACACCCCAACCCTGCTGTTGCAAAAAGCGATGGTGCCAATATGCTGAAATTGGATTTGCTGGAAAGTTTATTGGAGAAATTGGTAAGGATAAGAAAGGCGATATAAAAAACTCACCCCCAATGAGCTACGCTCTTTCCCTTCGCTTTGCTCGTGAACTCCCAAGGAGAGGGAACTCGAATGGGGCAGTTTATGCATTCAAATCATCTCATATAAACTATAACCTATAATTTATTCTTCGCTAATATCTTCGGGATTTCCTCCCCCTTCGGGGGAGATAGAGGAGGGCAGGACTTTACAAATACTTCAACGGATTTCTTCTTGCATTAAAAATATAACGCTTCACATTCATCCAGAAAGCAACAAAAAGATAAACTATTACCGGAGAACCAAATGTCATAAACGACATGTAGATAAAATACTTCCGGATGGTAGAAGTGGCAATACCCATTCTTTCGCCAATGGCAGAACATACGCCAAATACATGCCATTCAATAAAATGTTTAAACCTGTTCATACCGCTAAATTAAATACATTTTAAACCAAAAACAAAGGTTTTAAAAATGATTCTGTTTTCGTAAATTCGCAACTCATTAATTAGCTAATTCGATAATTAGCTAATGTGCTAATGAATCCGGTGCAATCAGCCTTTTTTTGCTCGTCATTAGCACATCAGCAAATTAGCACATTATTAAATTTTTACTATGGCCTTCGACATTGAAATGATCAAAAAGCTGTACTCAAATTTCAGCAGCCGTATTGAAGCAGCACGTAAAGCAACCGGCAAACCCCTTACGCTTACTGAAAAAATTTTATATGCCCACCTTTGGCAGGGAGAAGCTACCATTGCTTTTGAAAGAGGAAAAGATTATGTGGAATTTGCGCCAGACCGTGTGGCCATGCAGGATGCAACTGCACAAATGGCCCTGTTGCAGTTTATGCAGGCTGGCAGAACGCAGGTTGCAGTGCCCTCTACCGTGCATTGCGATCACCTGATACAGGCAGAGGTTGGTGCGGTTGAAGATCTGTCAAGAGCAAAAACCCAGAATAAAGAAGTATATGATTTCCTGGCTTCTGTATCCAATAAATATGGCATTGGTTTCTGGAAACCCGGTGCAGGTATTATTCACCAGGTTGTACTGGAACAATATGCATTCCCCGGCGGTATGATGATTGGCACCGACAGCCACACAGTAAATGCAGGCGGGCTGGGCATTATAGCCATTGGTGTTGGCGGCGCCGATGCCTGTGATGTAATGGCCGGGTTACCGTGGGAACTGAAATTTCCTAAATTGATTGGTGTTAAACTCACGGGCAAACTAAGTGGGTGGACGGCTTCAAAAGATATAATTTTAAAAGTTGCCGGCATACTTACCGTAAAAGGTGGTACCGGTGCCATACTTGAATATTTTGGAGATGGTGCAACATCTTTATCATGCACAGGTAAGGGAACCATTTGTAACATGGGTGCCGAAATTGGTGCCACTACCTCTATTTTTGGGTATGATGTAAAGATGGCCGAATATTTAAAAGGTACTGAAAGGGCAGATGTTGCAGAGGCTGCTGATGCCATTGCAGCATACCTTACCGGTGATAATGAAGTATATGCAAACCCCGAAAAATATTTTGACGAGGTTATTGAAATTAATTTATCGGAACTGGAACCTCATATTAACGGGCCTTTTACGCCAGACCTGGCATGGCCCATTTCTAAATTTGCCGATGCTGTTGCTGTAAATGGCTGGCCGGATAAGCTGGAAGTTGGCCTGATCGGTTCCTGCACAAACTCATCTTACGAAGATATTACCAGGGCAGCATCCATTGCAAAGCAGGCAACTGATAATGGTTTTAAAGCAAGAGCAGAGTTTACCATAACACCAGGATCTGAGCAAGTGAGATACACCGTGGCAAGAGATGGTTACTTAGATACTTTTGAAAAAATGGGCGGTGTGGTGTTGGCAAATGCCTGCGGGCCCTGTATTGGGCAGTGGGCAAGGCATTCAACCGATCCAACCAGGAAAAACTCCATCGTTACTTCTTACAACAGAAACTTTTCAAAACGCAATGACGGTAATCCAAATACCCATGCCTTTGTTGCTTCTCCCGAAATAACAACCGCATTGGCCATTGCCGGTTCACTTTCTTTTAACCCTCTTACCGATTATCTTACCAACGAAAACGGAGAAAAATTTAAACTGGCAGAACCCCTGGGTATTGAAATGCCGCCGCAGGGTTTTGCTGTTGAAGACGCAGGTTTTCAGGCACCGGCTGCTGATGGCAGTAATGTAGAGGTTCTTGTTTCCCCAACATCCGACAGGCTTCAGTTACTTGACCCCTTTGCAGCCTGGGAAGGCACAGATCTAAAAGGATTAAAACTGTTGATCAAAGCAAAAGGAAAATGTACAACCGATCATATTTCTATGGCTGGCCCCTGGTTAAAGTTTCGTGGCCACCTCGATAATATCAGTAACAATATGCTGATTGGCGCACTCAATTTCTTTAATGAAAAAACAGATACAGTAAAAAATCAGCTTACCGGTGAATACGGCACAGTGCCCGGCACACAAAGGGCTTACAAGGCTGCCGGCGTGGGAAGTATTGTAGTGGGTGATGAAAATTATGGCGAAGGTTCTTCAAGAGAACATGCGGCTATGGAGCCAAGATTCCTGGGTGTTCGTGCAGTTTTGGTAAAATCATTTGCCCGTATTCATGAAACCAATTTAAAGAAGCAGGGCATGCTGGGACTTACTTTTGACGATAAGGAAGATTATAATAAAATACTTGAAGATGACAATATTGACATTATTGGCTTAACAAGTTTTGCACCCGGCAAACAACTGCAATTGGTATTAAACCATGCCGATGGCACCATTGATACCATTTATGTAAACCATACCTATAACGAACAGCAAATTGAGTGGTTTAAAGCAGGCGCTGCTTTAAATATCATACGCAGAGAGTTTGAAGCGAACAAATAGCAACTTTTAGGAGTCTGTATAGTATCCCGCCAACCACGGCGGTTTTTTTTTAAAATTCTATTTTAAAAAAAAATTTAGATGTTTAAACATTAATTTATAACTTGCATAAAAATTAAAAAATCATGGCTACAAAAACCTGGGTATTAGACCCCACACACAGCGAAGTACATTTTAAAATTAAGCACCTGATGATAACGAATGTTTCAGGCAGTTTCGACATTTTTAATGTAACGGCGCAAACAGAAGATGAGGACTTAACAAAAGCCAAACTCAGTTTTACGGCAGATGTGAATTCTATCTCTACCAATAACGAACAACGTGACGGGCATCTTAAAAGTGCAGATTTTTTTGATGTTGAAAAGTTTCCGGAAATTAAGTTTGAAGCCACAAAAACCGAAAATGTTGACAACGATGGCTCGTATGACTTATATGGCAACCTAACCATTCGTGATGTAATCCAAAATATAAAATTATCAGTTGAGTTCGGTGGTGTGGTGAAAGATCCTTATGGTAATACCAAGGCCGGCTTTACCATCAATGGTAAAATAAACCGTAAAGATTTTGGTTTAACCTGGAGTGCAGTTACCGAAGCCGGTGGTGTGGTTGTAAGTGATGAAGTAAAAATTGCCTGTGAAATACAACTGATAGAACAAGCCTGATAAATCATAGTTATTGATATGGCGAAGCTCATTGGGCTTCGCTTTTTTTATTTTTATACCTCCCCACATAAATTTTTTATCTCTGCCGGAGAAAAAAAATAAACAATTTGCAGAAGCAGAAAAATTGCTGCTGACAAATATATTCCCTTGCAGAATAAACCGTAATGTATAATTTTTAAACAAGGCAACCCCTTTAATTAATTCTCCGTTTACTATCATAAAGCAAAAAAATATAACACCGTTATTAATTACTAACTAATGCTTAATCACTGTTTCATTTACTTTATTGAAACTTAAATATTTTAAACCTCATTTTATGAAAGCATACAAACAAATAAGTTACCTGGTAATTGTGTTTTTGTTAACCGGGTTATCTGTTATAAACAGTTGCAGTAAAGGTGGTGGCAGCACAACTCCTCCCACGCCAAATCCATGTGCAGGTATTACCATTACAGTTGCAGGCACAGTTACCAACACAACAACAGGAGCATCTGTTGGGGCAATAAATGCAACAGCTACAGGCAGCAGCAGTATTACTTATAATATCAACGGCGGGGCGTTCCAGGCGTCCGGCAATTTTACAGGCCTGGCTGCGGGAACTTATATTATTATTGCTAAAAATGCTGACGGTTGCACTGGTACAAACACATTCACAGTAACCGATCCCTGCACCGCAAAAAATATCAACGTTACAGCCACTGTTGTAAATACTACTGTTGGTACATCAAACGGTTCTATAACTGCCACAGCCACCAACAGTACAGGTTTTACCTATAGCCTTAATGGCGGGGCGTTCCAGGCATCGGGTATATTTACCGGGTTGGCCATTGGGGCATATACCATCACAGCAAAAGATTTTGAAGGCTGTTTAAAAGCACAGGTCTTTAATGTAATTGATGTATGCGCTGCAAAAACAATTACTGTAACAGGTACAGTTGTAAATGCAGGGCCGGCAGCGGGAGCAGCAAATGGTTCTATAACTGCAACAGCAACCGGCAGCACAGGTTTTACTTATCAACTTAATACAGGTGCATTCCAACCTTCGGGAACGTTTACAGGCTTGGCCGCAGGTACATATACGGTTACAGCAAAAGATGTAGACGGGTGCTTAAAATCGCAATCCTTTACCATTATATTAGACCCCTGCAAAGGAAAAACCCTTACCATTAATGCTACTACCACTTCCTCTGATAAATGTGCTGTAACCCCTACAGGAACAATTACCATTATTGCAGGCGGCGGTGTGGGTTTTACTTATAGTTTAAATGGCGGAGCTTACCAGGCTTCCAATATATTCACAGGGCTTGCTGTTAACACTTACTCCATTGCAGCAAAAGATGCGGATGGTTGTATTAAAACCGGATCAGCCACAATTATAGAATCCCCGGCAGGTATAAATTTTTCTGCTGTAAGGGCGGTATTGCAGGCTAACTGTGCATTAAGTGGCTGCCATAGTGGTGCGTTTCCCACGGGAGGTTTAAACTTTACATTAGACTGTACCATTGTTGGCGCCTGGGACCGTATAAAAGCAAGGGCTGTTGATGGCATTCCGTCGGTAATGCCGCCGCCGCCAAATACTCCTTTATCTGCCGCCGATAAACAAAAAATACTTGACTGGATTACGGCAGGACATAAATATACCGACTAAGATCATGTACATATTTTTAAAAGCTGCTGCAGGTTTGCAGCAGCTTTTATTTTACATCAAACCATACCTTCTTTCCATCATTCCAGTCGCCATTGTAATTGATGGTAAGTTCTTCGCCATTTTCAATTACCCTTACCGTTTTAACCATGATGGAGTCATCTTCAAAGTCCATAAAATACTCACAGTTGCTTTTGTAACTATGATTGTAGATGGGAATTAATCCCAGCGCCATGCAACATTTATCTTTTTCTTTTCCCCATTCAAAAATGTAATCATGTAATAATGTTTTATCAAGTTGTTCCCTGTCGGTCATCTGCATAACAATTACCGGTGCAATTTCAATTACTGTATTTGCCGGTATCCGTTCCAGGGTAAAAACACCTCTCCCCTTTTCAGTTGTATTTTTAATATATAAATAAGGCTTAACCATAACATTCAATTAATAAATAAATGGGCTAAATTGCGCCACAATTGCAATGCAATTTAATAACAAAGCACCGATGCAGTCTGAGCTTGATGAAATATCAATACAACAGCAGTTTGAAGAAGTAATTGCTGGGGAAGATAAACTGGCCATACAGGAATTTCTGAATGACCAGAACATTAGTGATGTGGCCGATCTGATCTACGAAAATGAAGATTACGAATGCCAGATAATTTCCCACCTCTCCATACACCGGGCTGCCAGTGTTTTTAAAATTATTGAATTATCTACCCAAAAAAGAATAATAAAAAATTTACCGGCCATTAAAACCACGGAGTTATTAAATGAACTGCCTGCCGATGACCGTGTTGCTTTTTTGGAAGAATTGCCTACCAGTATTGTACGTGACCTGATTAAAACCCTTGACCCCGAAGAACGCATGGTAACCCTTGAATTACTGGGCTATCCTGAAAACAGTATAGGCAGGCTTATGACGCCCGATTATGTATATGTGTATGAAGAAAACACCGTTGCCGAAGTATTTGAAACCATACGCAAACATGCGAAAGGAAGCGAAACCATTGATGTTATTTATGTAATAAATGATAAAGGAGAATTACTGGATGATATAAGGATACGGGATTTTATACTGGCAGAACCCGCAACAAAAGTGAGCGAATTAATGGACGAACGTTACATTGCGCTGCACATAACCGACGACCAGGAAATGGCCAGCGAGGTTTTTAAAATGAATAACCGGGTGGCTTTACCCGTGACGGATGAAAATAATATTTTACTCGGCATTGTAACCATTGATGATATTCTTTGGGTGGCCGAAGAAGAGTTTAGTGAAGACATACAAAAGA
>JANNYY010000179.1:0-9967 GCA_031410355.1 Chitinophagaceae bacterium
ATTTTGGATGTCCGATGGCGCCAAATAATATGGCATCGCTTTCTAAACAAACTTCAATGGTTTCATCGGGCAGGGGAGAGCCTGTTTTGTCAATAGCATCAGCACCCATCAAACAATACGTATACTCAAACTGGTGCCCAAACCTTGCTGCAATGGCATTTAATACATGTATTGACTGCCTGGTTACTTCCGGGCCAATGCCATCACCTTCAATTACTGTTATCTTTTTTTTCATAACCCCAAATCCGCCGCGGCGGAGCTTTTATTTATTTTATGGTTAGTAATTAGTTTCCTTTTCGTATTGTTTAATCTCATCTATATTGCTCAGTAAAAAATCAATATCATCGTAGCCGTTTAGCAGGCATGTTTTTTTGTAGGGGTTGATTGCGAAGACCTCCCCTAATGAACTACGTTCGTTCTCTTGCAGAGAACCTCCGAAGGAGGGGACTTTGGAGCCCGCAATTGCAATAGTCTGCTTTTCTAAATCAACTGTGAGCTCTGTTTGGTTGTCTTGCTCAAATATTTTTTGTAAGAACTCATCACTAACCTGTACAGGAAGTATTCCATTATTTAAAGCATTATTCTTAAATATATCTGCAAAAAAACTGGATACCACAACACGAAAGCCGTAATCCAATATTGACCAGGCGGCATGTTCACGGGAAGAGCCGCAACCAAAGTTTTTACCTGCTACCAATATCTCGCCACTAAACTGCGATTGGTTCAATGGGAAACCTGCTTTGGGTTTTGTTTCATCATCATCTTGATAACGCCAGTCACGAAAAAGATTTTTACCAAAACCATCTTTGGTAGTGCCTTTTAAAAAACGTGCAGGAATGATCTGGTCCGTATCGATGTTTTCGATATTGATGGGGACAAAGCGGCTTCTTATTATTTTTAGTGCTTCCATTTTTTTTGAGCTGTGAGCTATGAGCCGTGAGCTTTGAGCGGAGAGCCTTCCTGCTCATGGCTCGTAGCTAATAGCCCGCAGCTTCTTAGTTTAGTAATGTTCTTACATCCGTTACCACCCCGGTTATTGCTGCTGCTGCTGCTGTTAACGGGCTGGCCAATAATGTTCTTGCACCGGCTCCCTGCCTGCCTTCAAAATTCCTGTTGCTGGTGCTGATACAATATTTGCCCGCGGGAATTTTATCTTCATTCATACCCAAACATGCAGAGCAGCCCGGCTGACGAAGATTAAATCCTGCTTCTTCAAATATCTTATCAATGCCTTCTTCAATGGCCTGTGCTTCTACCTGTTTGCTGCCGGGCACGATCCATACTTCCACTCCGGCGGCTTTCTTTTTTCCTTTTACAAAATCGGCAACCAACCGCAGGTCTTCAATCCTTGCATTGGTGCAACTGCCGATGAAAACATAATCAATTTTTTGTCCGAGGATGGGGGCGCCCTGCTGCAGATCCATATAGGCCAATGATTTTGACAAGCCTGACCTGTCATTTTCATTGATTGTTTCGGTAGTGGGAATATTTTGTGATATGCCGATGCCCATGCCGGGGTTGGTACCATAAGTTATCATCGGTTCAATTTCTGCTGCATTGATGGAGATCTCTTTATCAAAAACGGCATCATCATCACTGAATAATAATTTCCAGCCTGCAAGGGCTTTATCCCAGTGTTCTCCTTCGGGAGAAAATTTTCTTCCTTTTACATAAGCAAATGTTGTTTCATCCGGCGCTATCAAACCGCACCTGGCACCCATTTCAATACTCATGTTGCAGATGGTCATTCTTGCTTCCATAGATAAGGCACGTATGGCAGCGCCTGCAAACTCAACCGCATAGCCGGTTGCGCCGCTTGCTGTTATTTTGGAGAGGATGTATAAAACAATATCTTTTGAAACCACGCCATTGGCTAATGTTCCTTCTACACTAATACGCATGAGTTTTGGTTTGGTTTGCAGCACACACTGCGAAGCAAAGACCATTTCTACTTCACTGGTACCAATACCAAACGCAATACAGCCAAATGCGCCATGCGTGGAGGTATGGCTGTCGCCACAAACAATGGTCATGCCCGGTTGTGTGATGCCCAGCTCGGGGCCAATGATGTGTACAATTCCCTGGTACTTATGCCCCAGGCTGTATAATTCAATGCCGTGCTCTGCGCAATTCTTTTCCAGGGTTTGTACTTGCAAACGGCCAAGTTCTTCTTTAATGGGAAGGTGCTGATCTATTGTGGGTACATTGTGATCGGCAGTAGCCACCACCTGCTGCGGACGAAAAACTTTAATGCCTCTTTTATTCAATCCTGTAAAAGCCTGCGGGCTGGTTACTTCATGAATAAAATGCTTATCTATATATAATACCGATGGCCCGTCTTCAATGGTTTTTACGATGTGTTTGTTCCAGATCTTTTCGAAGAGGGTAAGCGAACTCTTACCCCCCCCGCCCCCTGAAGGGGGAGCCTGGGAGTCTGCGTATGTATGATGTCTTACTGAATTCATTGCCCTTATTTCTTGATACTTGATACTTGTGTCTAATTCCCAATTCCTAATTCCCAATTCCTTCTACGCTACTGCTGATTTTGATTTGTATTGTTTGCCCATAAAAGCTAGGTCTGCATCTTCCACTTCTTTTTTACTGTCGGCTACTTCCAGGAACTGGCTGTATAAAACATCAATATCATTCCTGTAAAATTCAAAGCCGAGTTTTTGAAAACGAAAGGCCAGTGCACTGCGGCCACTGCGGGCTGTTAGTACGATCTTTGAACTGTCGGCCCCCACTGTTTCCGGATTAATACTCTCATAAGTCAATGCATTTTTCAAAAATCCATCCTGGTGAATACCGGACGAATGGGAGAAAGCATTGCTGCCCACAATAGCCTTATTGGGCTGCACCGGCATACGCATGGTATCCGATACCAGCCTGCTCATGGGGTTTAAGCGTTCGTTTTTTATATCCGTATAAAGCCCCAGGCTTTTGTGTTGTTTAATGATCATCACCACTTCTTCAAGCGATGTATTGCCGGCCCGCTCGCCCAAACCGTTGATGGTACATTCTATCTGTCTTGCCCCGGCCATAACACCTGCAATGGCATTGGCTGTTGCCAGGCCAAGATCATTATGGCAATGACAGGAAATGACCGCTTTATCAATGTTTGATACATTGTTTTTAAGGTAAGCTATCTTTTCGCTGTATTGGTGTGGCAAACAATAACCGGTTGTATCCGGAATGTTTACCGTGGTGGCACCTGCTTTTATAACGGCGCTAATAACCTGTGCCAGGTAATCATTATCGGTACGGCCGGCATCTTCTGCATAAAATTCCACATCATCTGTATAATTTCTTGCCCAGCCAACACATTGAACCGCTCTTTGCAGAATTTCTTCTCTTGTAGAATTAAATTTTGATTTGATATGATAATCAGAAGTGCCGATGCCCGTATGGATCCTGGGGCGTGCAGCATATTTTAATGCCTGGCCCGCCACTTCAATGTCTTTAAGCACCGCACGGCTTAAAGCACATACCGTAACGCTCTTAAGTGTTTTAGCGATCTTGTTTACCGACTCAAAATCGCCGGGAGAGGAGATGGGAAAGCCTGCCTCAATAATATCAACACCCAGGTCTTCTAATTGCAAAGCCAGTTCTAATTTTTCGGTGCTGTTCAGTTTGCAGCCCGGCACCTGTTCGCCATCGCGTAGGGTGGTATCAAAAATGTAAATTTTTCCGTCGCTCATAATAAATGGTATAAATAAATAAGTAAGAGGCTGCTTATATTTGTAAAAAGCAATTTTGGTGCAAGGTCATCAGGTTAAGCACTTTTAGTGCTTTGTTTGGAACGCAGATTTTTATGATATTTCTTATCTTAACAAATAAATCATGACTTAACATAATCATCATAAAAAACTGCGTTGCAATTTGAATTCGCCGCAGGCGGCTTAACTTAACAACATAACCCCTTGCCACAATGAACATCCTTACAATACCAAATTAGTCTTGTTAAACTTGTTGTGGAAATCAAAATGTAGCAGTATTTACAGTGCTTAACTGCATTTAACAATCACGAAAGCCTTTACTGTAAAGGATCTTAAATAATTTAATTACAATGCCCAACCGTTCTGCAGATGCTTTGTTTCAATTGGTTAAGTCGCTCGAAAAGAGCGAAAAGCGCAATTTTAAATTATTTGTTACCCGCAATACCGATGCAGCAGACTTAAAGATCATCCAGCTTTTTGATGTATTGGACAAGATGATTAACTACGATGAGAAGCAACTGTTACTAAAAGCAAAAAGCATCAGCAAGCAGCAACTCTCTAATATAAAAGCGAATCTTTACAAAGAAATACTCAGTAGTTTACGCCTGATAAAGGACGAAGACAACATAGATATACAACTGCGTGAGCAAATGGACCATGCCCGCATTTTATACAATAAAGGCCTGCATATACAAAGCCTTCATGTATTGGATAAAATGAAAAAGCTGGCCACTGCACATCACCAGGTTACTTACCTGGTGCAGATATTGTTTTTTGAGAAGAAGATAGAATCGCTGTACATTACCCGCAGCATTGAAAACAGGGCCGATGAACTGATACAGGAAGTGAAAAACGCCATCCGCAAATTAAACAGCATCAGCATACTCTCTAATTTATCTTTAAAATTATACAGTTGGTATATAAAAAACGGCCATGCCCGAACCGAACTGGATGATGCTGAAGTAACCGGGATATTTGAAGACGGGCTTCCGGCAGATATAACCCTTTGTACCAGTTTTTACGAAAAACTTTATTTGTATCAAAGCTACTGCTGGTATGCTTTTATTCGGCAGCAGTTTTTAATGTATTACCGCTATACACAAAAATGGGTTGACCTGTTTACTACAGAACCGATGATGATTGAAGTGGAAACAGCGCATTACATAAAAGGCATGCACAACCTGATGGGCGCCCATTTTGACCTGCGCAATTATAAAAAATTGACCGATACGCTACAGCAGTTTGAACAATTTGCCAGCAGGGATGTGGTGCTGAAGAATGAAAATAACCTGATACAAACCTTTGTTTACCTGTACACCTCAAAAATAAACAAACATTTTTTAGATGGTACATTTACCGAAGGCCTGGCGCTGGTGCCTGAAATTGAAACCAAACTAAAAGAATACGAATTGTATTTAGACCGCCACCGGGTACTGGTGTTTTACTATAAAATTGCCAGCTTATATTTTGGCAGCGGCGATAACAGCAGGGCCATAGATTACCTGAACAAGATCATCAACTGGAAGGTGGACCTGCGTACCGACCTGCAATGCTACAGCCGCCTGCTGCACCTGATTGCGCAATACGAACTGGGTAATTTTGACCTGATGGAATACCTGAGCAAATCGGTTTACCGCTTTATGGCCAGGCTGGAAAACCTGAGTAAGGTGGAGGAAGCGATGTTTGCTTTTTTGCGCCGCTCTTTTAAGGTGGGTGCCCATGCATTAAAACCCGAATTTACAAAACTGCTGGCTGAGCTTAAAAAATATGAGAGCAATCCTTTGGAGAGCCGGGCATTTGCTTACCTGGATGTGATATCGTGGTTAGAGAGTAAAATTAATGGGGTGCATGTGCAGGATGTGATACGGGAGAAGTTTAAGGGGAGATAATGGGCAAATGTGCAAATGTGCAAATGTGCTAATGTGCAAATGTGCAAATGTGCTAATGTGCAAATGTGCAAATGTGCAAATGTGCTGTGGAAGTTAATTTACTTTTTTATAGAAAAAACCGGGTGGAAGTTTACGAATTACTGAATTATTTTTTTAAACCGTACAGCCGGAATTAAGTGGCAAAAATTTATAATACAAAGAAAATAATCTTTCTTTGTATTTACAGTACCAGGTAAAAGAAATGCGCTACAGTAATTAAAATGCAGAGTAATTTAAATCCTTCAGATTTTGAAATGCTTAAAAGTTATGTCATTAATTTGTTCCCCGACAAATTAGATAATTTTTCCGTTTCTCAAAAAATACAAAAAACTGAACTTGATTCTCTTAAAAGAACTATTGGCAGCCAGCGTTTTTTCTTTGTGGTTGATATGACTACTTTTGAAATAACACAGCAGGAAGGAATACAACGCTGGCTCGGTTATGCTGAGAAGGACTTTACGCTTAAACAGTATTGGAAGCTGGTTCATCCGGGGCTGCAAAAAACGGCACACACTGTTTTTGTGCAGATGATTGATATTTTATGTAAAGGCCGGTTTACATTAGAATTTATGGTTCAACGGTACAGCAGCCTCACCGCTTTAAAACATTATAACGGTGAATATTTACTTTTAAAAAGAACAGCTTCTGTTTTCCAGTATGATAAAGAAAACCGGTTAACGGGTTATTTGAATGAATTTACCATAATTGGCAAGTATAATGGAGAACCCCTTTCCCCGGTATTTTTTACTGATAAAGGGAAACCGGAAGATGAACGTGGTAAAATAGTAATGCAGCAGGTATTGGAAAATTTTCTTGGCCTTAAAATATTTTCGGTTAATGAATTCCAGGTAGCCAGGATGCTTGCCTACAATACGGGCATTACGCAGAAAAAAATTGCGGCAATACTTGGTAAATCTCCCAATACTGTTGATACCTATTGTAAACGGTTTCTTAATAAAGCAAGAGCGTATTTTCATCACGAGTTTTTATCGGTATCGGAAGCAGCTATTTATCTTCAAAAGAATGGGTTATTGTAAATTATTGAAAAGTCAATTATAATAAAATGATACAACTTACTTGAATAAAATGTAGGGCAGTATTAACTTTACCTTCTACCAAATTAAACTGGTTACCATGTATCAAAATGAAAAATTTTATTTTGTAATAACAATATTTTGGTTTCTTTTATTAAGTATAAAACTTTATCCGCAGCAAAATAATTCTTATATAAGGGACTCTGTAAAAGTACGAACACTCCTGGTTGCAGCCGATATTTGTATACAATCTGCATCTGAAAACTGTACCGAAAATCTTAAAGCTGCTTTAAAAATCTCTGCTGCTCTCGGCTCTCCATTTTTAAAATCTTTATGTTATAGTTCATTGGCAAATGCCGAGAGAAGAAACAGGACGGCATTGCTGTTTACTTACGATTCATTAAGTATTGGAAATGCCCGTCTTAGTAAAAATGATTCCCTGCTTATAAGAAGACTGCTGAACCTGGCAGAAGATTTTTGTACTGTTAACAAGCCCGAAAAAGCAAAGCATTTAATTGACGAATCTTTGCAGTTACTTGAAAAAAAAGAAGATAAACAATTAATGTTGTTGGCAAAATACGAACAGGGTTTTTATTTTTTCGTGAACTTAAATTTTACCGAAGCAGTTAATAAATATAAGCAGGCTTTAAGCTTCGCTGAAAGTCTTAAAGACCAATACTGGATTGCCATTTTACAAAGATCAATCTCTTTTGCAGCGGCTTCCGGGTATAAGTACCCTGACTCCGGCATTTCTGTTTTTAATGCATTAAAATACTTTAGAAATAAAAATAATTTTGAAGCTGCCAATTGCTTATACATTATAGGGCGTATTTACCGGATTAATGGCAATATAGAAAAAGCGGTTTCTTATTTTAATGAAGCCGCATTACTTTACAAAAGAGAAAAGTATTATCTGCAGGAAGCAGAAACGGATATTTTTATTGCAGAACAGTATCTGCTAAAAAAAGAAATTGCAAAAGGGGTTTATCTAACAGGCAAAAGTGAAAATACATTTGGTTCCCTGAGATACAATGCCGGTATCATAAGCTCGTATCTAAGTTATGGAAGGCTGTATGGTGCAGCAGGCGACATGTTTAAATCCGATTTTTATTTTAGTAAAGTAGATTCTTTTTTAAAAATAACTCCTGATAAAAAAATAATTTATTTACTTGTATCTTATAAGGCATTAACGGCTGTAAATAACGGAGATACATCAGCAGCAACAAAAAAACTTATTGACAGCGCAGCAAAAATGCTTACCAACCTTCTCTCGAAAGAAGTTACAGACAGCATGATTAACCGCGCCACTTCAACGGGCCTCTTATCAAAAGCCGAAGCAGCGGACCTAAAAAAAAATATGAGAACCGGTAAGCTTGATACTGCATTATGGAATAAAAAACCTGCTTTGGAAAATTTAAATCCTTTTACCGGCGACCTGGTGAGATTTAACGGCCAATATAACGAACTGTATAACCGGCAAACAACCGAAATGGAAACTAAGTACAGAACTAAAATAAAAGACGACAGTTTAAAAAATGTTATTAATGAAAACCGTATTTCGCAATTAAAAATAGACAGGCAAAACTGGCTGATTATTTTAATTACGATCATCACCTTTGCGGTGGCTATCATCTTATCTCAAATTAACAGGGCGAGGAAAAGGGTTGTACAGGAAAAGAAAACAATTGAGTTGCTTAAAGCTGAAGCCGATCACCGGGTAAAAAACACCTTAAATATTATCAATACTATTGTGCGGAGTGTAAAATCGCAAAGCAGCGATAAGCTGAGTTTTGGCCTGCTGGAACAGCGGGTTGAGCCGCTGATGATTTTATATGAGATGTTAAGCAAAAGCAATGTTGAAGAAATTAATCTGCAGGATTACTTCGAAAAAATATGCAATAACTTAAAATCATCTTACAGCCAGTCACAAAACATACATGTATATGTTGATGCCCCGGTAATGCTTGATGGTAAAAGGGCTGGTACGGTTGGCCTTATCGTAAACGAGTTGATTACAAACGCATTTAAATATGCTTTTCCGCCTGGTGCTGTGCATACAAAAAACCAGCCGGGCGAAATACGTGTTGCATGTAAAAAAGATGAAGCCGGGGGTTATAACCTGCACATATCCGATTCAGGCATTGGCTTTAAAGAAACGGTGATCAATATAAACAGTAAGGGCTTAATGCAGGTAAAGGCTTTGGCAGAGCAGCTTTCGGCTTCTATCATCCAAAAATCAGGCGAGGGAGTTGTTTTTGAATTTTATTTCATTTAATAAAATGGACGTGTATGAGTGGAAAAAAAATTAAAATACTTTTAGTGGAAGACGAGGCGTTAAACTACCTCGACATCAAACAATTCCTGGAAGGCGAAGGCTTTGCCGTTCTTTCTTTGCCCGGTAAAATAATCATTGATAACTACAAAGATGCACTGTTGGTTTGTGACAATGAAATACCACACCTTGCCATTTTGGATATACAGATAAAAGGCGAAAAGGACGGGCTGGATATTGCGGCTTATATCCGTAAAAATTATTACAGCCCTGTAATTATTTTATCGGGTTTTGATACGGATGAAAATTTAAGGCGGGCCGCCATAATTGGCATAGATGGTTTTGCAGTAAAAATGGAAAAGCCTTATAACCTGAAGCAGTTACATGCCAGCATCAGGCTTTTGCTGCCCCAGGCCGACGCTGCGGCAAAAAAACGTGAGGAAAGTATTTTTATTTCTGTAAAGGAATTCAGTGATAAAAATTCAAGTGATGATGCTTTTAGTTTAAGAAGGATTGTTTTGAATGAACTGATGTTTGTTAAAACTATAGCGGGCAATAAAAACAGCGTGGTTTTAGAAATGAAAAATAAGCAAAAATATGTAAGCCATAAATCGTTAAAAGATTTCGGTGAAGAACTTCCGGTGAACTTTCTGCGCTTTAGCGGCGATAAAATAATCAATACAAATTTTCTTGATGGCAAGGGCAGAAGTCCATGGGTTTATTTTATTGGTAAGGAGCGTTTTGAAATAGCAGATGCTTACCGCACCCCTGAACTGGCTGCCGTGCTTAATAAACTTAATCTCTAACTGCCGTATTTTCACTTTTAACCGGTTAATCTTCCTCCTTGTTTTTCAAACTGCATTTGATTTGGCATTTTTATGTTGAAAAGGGCAGATGATCTTTTATTCTGCCCTTACAAAAAAGCTAAATCAAATATTATGTTTACAATCAAAAATTTCGAATGAGATGATGTATTTACATCGCTCAAATCGAAATTTTTGATTGTAAACATGATAT
>JANNYY010000180.1:0-4081 GCA_031410355.1 Chitinophagaceae bacterium
AGAAGAAAACAGAAAAGAGAAGTGTTAGCTTATTGTTCATGCAAATCGTTTTGCACAAGATAAAACTTTATGAAAAAACCGGGACAATAAAAAAAGCTCCACTAAAGGAGCTTTACTTGTTTGTTGATAAATCTTTTAGAACGGTAAATCATCAACCGGGGCTGATGTATTGGCAGACTCGGTTTTTACAACCGGGGCCGTACCCATACCGGTGTTGGTAACATTACCCGTGTTAGACCCCTGGTTATCTTTGTTACCACCCAGTAATTGAATGTTTTGAACCCGCATGCGTAAGGTTGCAGCGGCCTGCCCTTCTTTGTTGGTATAAGGGTCTGCCTCCGGAGAGCCTTCTGCATAAACAGAAGTTCCTTTTACCAAATAAGGTGCAATGGCCGTACGGTCGGTCCAGTAGGCACATTCTACCCAGGTGGTTCTTTCTTTTTGGTTGCCCTGGGCGTCTTTAAAACGTTCTGTGTGGGCCACGCTGAAGTTGATAACGTGTTTACCGTTGATTTCTTTTACAATGCAATCTTTACCAAGATTGCCGATGATCTGAAGCTTAATCATAACTGTGTTTTTTAATTATTAATCGATGTATCTGGTTGTGCGCTAAAGTTATGGATTTGTATAAAGCTAATCCCATATTACAGCCCTTGGTGCATTTAATGTGCGTAAATAATCAAGTAACTGGCCCGTGTGCACACTTTCATGGTATGCCATTCTCAATAAATAATCTGCAAGTTTACGGTGCTGATTTTTTTCCTTCCGGGTTATATATACTTCATCCAGTTCTTTTAAAGAAAATGAATTCACCATTTTCAAAAATTTTTCCCGGTAAGGTTGTGCATTTTTTAATTCATCATCAATAGTTGTATATGGGTTCCCTGTTAAGGGACTTTCATAATTACCAAGTGCTCCACGGAATAATATAATTTGATGATATATATTTTCCGATTCCAGCACGTGGCGTATCATTTCAAAACTGCTCATGGCAAGGGGATCGGGTTTCCAGAATAAATTTTCTTCCGAAATATTTTTCCAGATTTTAATACTTCTGCGGCGTACCTCTTCGAAATTTAATATCAATAATTCTTTTGCATTCATTGCCTGCCTGTTATAATCTGCCAGTAAAAAACCCATATTCAATTTTAGTTCATTTTTTTCTTTAAGGTACTCACCTGCGATTGCAGGTTATTTACCATGCTGGCCAGTGAGTTTACATCCCAGCGTTGTTGCTGGCTTATTTTACTGATCACCATTTGCGCCTGCCATAATTCCACCACATCCTCTGCATTTACCTGGTATGGCTGGTATTGCGGGTTATCGCTTACTAAAGTTAATTTGTTCTTGCTGCGGCCATTTTTTTCAATCCTTTTATACACAATACCCTCGTTACGGCTAACCACAATATAAGCCTGGCTGTTTTTTATGTCAGTTGTATTTTCAATTTTTTCCCCAACAATAATGCTGCCGCTGGGTGTTGGTAACATACTGTCGCCAATAATTTCAAAGGCCCGGTAGTTGCCTCCGGCCAGCATGGGCAATGTAAATGTATTCAGTTCATCAATAAATTCGGTATCAGCATAACTCGCTAAATAACCGGCTGCTGCTTTTACAGGCACAAAGTGAATTACATTCCTGTCGGCACTCATCATTTTTTGCTGGCGCCGTTTGGCGAGATAATTATCAGCAGTATTGCTTAGATCTTTAAGCAACAGCTCATCTAAAGAAAGTTTGAATATATCAGCGAGTATTTCCAATACATCCAGCCGGGGATCGGCACGTTCCTCTTCATACGCCCCAATTAAAGAACGTTTGATCCCGAGTTTGTTGGCAAATTCTTCCTGTGTCCACCCACGGAGTTTGCGTAAGTATTTTAAATTTTGGCCTGCTATTGACATGGTGCAACTAATTTGATTAGTACAAATATACTAATTAATTTAGTTTGACCAAATTTATTTTTAAAATCAAAAAAAAATGTTGAAGATTATTTTGCTTCGCAAATATTTATTGCCACTGAAACACAGAAGCACTGAATTACATATGAATTATTTTAAAACACTTACTGTATTTTTGCAGCAAATTAATTGTTATGAATTATTCTCTGGTAATACATAGTGTACTTCGGTGGGCAGTTTTACTTTTTGGGGTATGGGCAGTATTTGCTGCTTTGGGTGCGGTAATATCTAAAAGAAATTACAGGAGCGGCGATAATAAGATCAGCCTGTTTTTTATGACCAGTTGCGATCTACAATTGGTGATGGGCCTTATTTTATATTTTACCGGCATGTGGTTCGACAAAGTAAAGACAGATATGCCTGCCCTGATGAAAGACCCTGCTGAGCGCTTCTTTGCAATTGAACATGCTTTAATGATGATCATTGCCTGGTTGCTGGTACACGTTGGCCGCAGTATGGTAAAACGTGCAGGTACCGATGCTCAAAAACACAAACGCACACTAATTTACTTTGGTATTGCGTTAGTTATTATCCTGGCAATGATACCGTGGCCTTTTCGCCCGCCGGGTATTGGCAGGCAACTATTTCCCCAGTTTTAAAAATGATTTGAACATACATGGCAAAGAAGAAAGAGCAACCCATTATCCTGATAACAAACGACGACGGTATTACAGCGCCGGGTATAAAAAATTTAATAGAAGCAGCCAAAACATTAGGAAAGGTTGTAGTGGTGGCACCGGATAAGGCACAAAGTGGAATGGGACATGCCATTACCATTGGCCATCCTTTACGCATGGATAAAGTGGATATGTTTGGCGATATTGAAGCCTGGCAAACTTCCGGCACACCGGTTGACTGTGTTAAACTTGCTGTTGATAAGATACTGCACCGCAAACCCGATCTCTGTATCAGTGGCATTAATCATGGTGCCAACCATTCTATTAATGTTATTTACAGCGGCACCATGAGTGCGGCCATGGAAGCTTCTATAGAAAGTATTCCCAGTATTGGTTTTTCATTGTTAGATTATCGTTTTGATGCAGATTTTTCTGCTGCCAAATTTTATGCAAACAAAATTATTAAAACAGTTTTAGCAAATAAATTAGATAAGCACCTTTTACTCAATGTAAATTTTCCATCTGTACCAAAAAAAGAAATCAAAGGTATTATGGTTTGTAAACAGGCGTACGCAAAGTATAAAGAAGAGTTTGATGAACGTATTGACCCTCATGGAAAAAAGTACTATTGGTTAACCGGCGAATTCATCAATTTTGATAAAGATGAAGATACTGATGTATGGGCCCTGAAAAATAATTATGTAAGTGTGGTACCTGTGCAGTTTGACCTTACTAATTACACACTTAAAAATTTATTGGAAAAGAAGAAAATATTTAAATGATACTAAAAAAAGACAATTTTATTTTTGGCGCTGTTTTGGGTTTTGTTGGCCCTATCCTGGGCATACTTATTTTCAAATATATGAAATTCAGGTCCTTCACATTTGCCACAACCTTTGAATATATGTGGCGTGAGCAAGGCCACCGCACATTTAGCGTAGCATTGAGTTTGGCGCTTTTAATTAATGCGGTTTTGTTTACCATTTATATCAACAGCCATAAAGACAAAACAGCAAAAGGAATTTTTGTGCTAACCTGTTTATATGGATTTTTGGTATTGTGTATTAAGACGTTCAGTTAGCAAAATGTTCGGTGTTTGGTGTACGAGGTACGTTAGCAAAATGTACGATGTTAGTTGTACGATGTACGTCAGATATTAAAGGCAGGCGTACATCGTACATCGCATATCTTACATGGCACATCATGTGGCTTAAAGTAAAGTAATTTATTAAATACATAATGAAATACTACATCATAGCAGGCGAAGCAAGTGGCGATCTTCACGGCAGTAACCTGATCAGGGAATTAAAAAAGAAAGATACCGCGGCGGAGATCCGTTGCTGGGGTGGAGATAAGATGGAAGCTGCAGGAGCCACGCTTGTAAAGCATTATAAAGAACTGGCCTTTATGGGATTTTTGGAAGTGATCAAAAATCTACCCACCATTTTAAAAAATATTAAGATCTGCAAAGAAGATATTCTACAATACCAGCCCGATGCATTGATC
>JANNYY010000181.1:0-12508 GCA_031410355.1 Chitinophagaceae bacterium
CGGTAGTCACCAATCCATACCCGCTATTGTTAATAACATCGTTTAATAAAGGAATGGCATCAGTTTTTCTGTTTAACGTCAGGTAAACTTTCGCCAGCAACGCTTTGGCTGTCCATGAATTTACTTTACCAAGATTGCCACTATTGGCAGAATTTGATAATACACTGTAATTGGAAGATATACCGTTGTCTGCTGCGTATTGCAGATCGGCAATGATTAATTTATAGCAATCTGCAACTGTTGATCTGTTGATATTTACGGCTTCAAGCGCCTGTGCACCCACAAAAGGTTCATGAATTAAAAATACACCTCCGTAAAGCCTCACTAAATTAAAATAATGATAAGCTCTCAAAAAAGCAGCCTGTGCAGAAAGATCCTTCAGATCTTCATTGCTGATAACAACAGCGGTAGTGCCCTTTGTAAGTGCGCCGGTTGCAGGATTGTAATCAATAGCCAACGCATTCAGGATGGTATTGATATTACGGATATTGGCATAGTTGGCTGACCAATAGGTGTAAATTGCCGTTAATGATGTGCTGGGAATAAATAAATCCAGGTCGCTTTTTTACCGGTTGGGAACTGAAGAACTACCCTGGCTGCCCATAATGGCAATATCGCTTCTCAATTCTGTCATTTGCCATTCTTCAATTAAGGTTGGTCTTAATCCTGCGTAGCATCCATTTAATCCTATTTGAACCTCGGCAGTATTTTTATAATAATTTTCAATCGCAACATTGTTGAGCGGTAACCGGTCAATATTTTTTTTGCAGGATGTTAAAATAAACATGCTTACAAAAAAAAGTGTTATTAAATTTTTCATTTTGAATGATTTTATCAATTGATTTAATTAAAAGTTAAGATCTACCCCTATTAAAAATGTTCTGGGTATTGGAAAAGATCCACGTTGGTAGCCATCTATCAATACAGAACTGTATGGCCCGTTTTTAAATCTTCCTTCCGGGTTCAGGCTTCTGTAATTGGATGCCGAATGGAAATAAAGATTTTGTGCAGATAAATACACCCTGGCACCGTTCAATCTTATTCTTTTAATCATTTTAGCATTCAGTGAATAACTTAAATTAACTTCTCTTAAAGACCAGTAAGATGCATCTTCAATAACATAATCAGTCAACATCCAGTTAAAACCGGTACCTCTGGTAACCGGTGTTTTACCATCACCCGGAAAGCCTGCACTCACCCAGCGATTGGTATTATAGGTTCTTATTGATCTTCCTGATTCGTTGTAATTAGGATCGCCATTTACCAGTTTGCCGCCATGGCTTCCCTGAAGGAAAAAGCTTAATTCAAATCCTTTGTAACCAACGTTGTTGGTCAATCCCCAGATAAAATCTGGATTTGGATTTCCCAAAACAACTCTGTCATTGTTGTCAATCTTATTATCTCCATTTGTATCTACCAGTTTTAACCCACCGGGTGTAAATACAGCTGATAAAGTTGATGTTAATCCGGCAGCCCTGGCAGCATCAATCTGTGCCTGAGAAAGCCACACACCATCTGTTTGAAATCCTAAGTACTCTACCAATGGCCTTCCTACCTGGTTCCTGTAAACTTCTGCACGTTCTCCCTGGTTTAACAAATATGCTTCTGAGCCCAGTTCAATTATTTTAGTTTTATTGGCTGACAGGTTTGCCGAGGTTGTCCATTTGAAATTTTTTCTTTGAATATTTTTTGTGTTCAATTCAATTTCAAACCCCTTATTTCTTAAACTTCCCAGGTTATTCCAATACTGCTGTAAACCGGTAAAGCCCATGATGGCCTGTTGCAACAGCAATTTTTCAGTTTTTGAATTATACACATCCAATGTTATGCCTATTCTGTTTTTAAACAGGGACAGATCAACACCAAAATTTGTTTGAAAAGTTCTTTCCCAGGTAATATCCGGATTTGATAAAATAGAAGATGAGGTAATTAAACCAGGGTTACTGGATCCACTGGAACCACCATAAGGATAATTTGAGCCATACAATAAATCAATCCATGCATTTTCAGTAATTCTGTTGTTACCTGTGGCGCCATAACTTCCTCTGAATTTGAGGTTGGTTAACCACTTGATATTGCTGAGCAATTTTTCTTTGCCTGCAGCCCAGCCAACTGATACTGATGGGAATGAACCCCATTTATTTCCCGGCCCGAAATAAGAACTTCCATCTGCTCTTTCACTTACAGAAAATAAATACTTGCTTTTGTATGCATAGGTTATACGGCCTAAGTATGAATTAAGGCCTATTATAGTTTTAGTACCGGTAGATCTGCTCTTATCAATCTGGGCAGCACTGGACAGGGTTCTGATATCATCACTCGGAAAATCGAGCCCGGTTGTTTGTTCCCTTACAATATCCGTTCTTTCGGTAGTAACTCCAAACAATGCAGTGATGTCATGATCTCTAATGGTTTTTGTATAGTTCAGTGTGTTTTCGGATAATAGATAAATATTGGAATTATTGGTAAACACTCCTGTGTTCACGGTACCATCTGTATTATAGTTTCTTTCCTGAAAAGAAAGCCCTTTACTATAATTTACGTATCCGCTGGCCAATGTTTTGAAATTAAGGCCTTTTGCCAGGTTAATATTTAACTCAACAGCAGCCTGTAACCTGTATTCACTCGAAGTGATATCAGACCTGTCCACATCTGACCTTGGATTTTGTTGAGCCGAACCACCCGGGCTTACGCCAGTACCTGTCCAGAATGATCCATCTGGCATCAATCCTGAATAAGTAAGATTTGAAAAATGCCGCTGATGGGCATAGTCTCCTGCTTTGATATTTGATTGCAAAGGATTTGTTCTTGCCAATGCTGCTGTTGCTTCGTTATGAACAACCGGTAGCCAACCCGGCATTCTCCAGAAATTAGTAAAATTTTGAGAAGGAGATTCTTTATTGGCATAAGACGGGTTCAGGTTTATTGAAAGCTTTAGTCTTTTGCTAATATCAATATCTGTTTTAATTCTTAAATTAAGTTTCTGGTATTTACTCTTGTTCATCATACCCTCATCACCCTGGTACCCGGTAGATATAAAATATTTTACCCCTTTACTGCCGCCAGAAACACTTAAAGAAAGATTTTGAAATATCCCCTCTCTGATGGATTGATGTTGCCAATCAGTAGTTGCGCCGCGTAACTGGTCTTCAATAATGTAAGATGCTCTGTCACCATTTGACACTGTATTGGTTGCCTGGTTAACGGTAGAATCTGTTCTTTTATTTGCCATTTCGTCAAACAGTAATTTTACATACTCCTTAGTGGTCATCACATCATATAGCTTGTATGGATTTTTAAACCCTATTGCATATTTGAAATTATACTTCGGCTTATCAACAACCCCCTTCTTGGTAGTAATTAAAATTACACCACTTGAACCCCTGGAGCCATAAATTGCTGCTGACGCAGCATCTTTTAAAACCTCTACAGACTCAACATCTGAAGGATTAATAAAAGCCAGACCGTCTGGAGTGATCTGCCCATCAACAACAACCAAAGGAGCAGCACCTGCATTTATTGAATTGGTTCCCCTTATACTAATTTTAGGTTCGGCACCAGCCTCTGCAGAAATGTTTTGTACGTTTACACCTGCAATTTTACCCTGCAATGCCTGGTCCAGTCTTGAAACCGGTGTTTCGTCAATACGATCATTTTTATATTTGGAAACCGCACCCGATACATTGGATCTTTTCTGCGTACCATAACCAATAACTACTACCTCGCCTTCTGTAGTAGCCGCTGCGGCTAAAGTAACATTGAAAGATGTTTTTGCACCTATGGAAACTGTTTGTGTACCATAACTTACCGATGAAAATGTTAGGTTTTTAATATTAGCACCAACCGAAATAGTGAAGGTTCCATCTTCTTTAGTTGTAGTACCGGCTTTGTCTTTTCCGGCCACAACAGAAACGCCGCTTAGCGGCATCCCTGTGGCCTGGTCAACTACCTTGCCGGTAATTTCTTTCTTTTGTGCACAAGCAATCCCTGCCAGTAAAAGCAAAGGCAGCATAAATAGCAAGAATTTAAATTGTTTCATAATAGCAGTTTTTAATTTTAGGTTTTAATATCGAAATTTATATGGGGTCATTTAATAAAATCTTCTCTCATTGGGCTGAATACATCTATCAGCATACCTGCTTCCAGGCATACGGCACCATGCATTACGTTTGAGGGTATAATAAAAGCATCGCCGGCCGATAAAATTTTTTTTATCCCATCAATTTCTACTTCAAAAACGCCACTTTCTACATGCGATATCTGAGAATGGTAATGATTATGCAAGGTGCCTACCCCACCCTTATCAAAAAGCACTTTTACAAGCATCAGGTTTTCATCCCAGGCCATAATTTTTCTCTTAACTCCTGCATCTACCTGTTCCCAGGGTATATCGTTGTTTTCAATAAATACTTTTGTTGATTCTGTTGTTCCCATTGCCTTAAATTTTTAATTAAGATTTTATGTTTGTTTAGTTGTTTACAATTTTTTGCCATTATACAAAACAATGAAAGGCCCAGCCCAGGTTATTCCCTGTGCAACATGTACTTGTTTTGCATCTGCATTGTTGTTGCATTGTGCAATCAGTAATTTCTTATCCCCTATCATAGTTTCTGCCACTGAAAATGTTTCATCGTTCTGCAATAATTTTATTTCACGAACTGCCGGATAAGAATTGGTTGAAAATTCATTGATGGCATCATACTTACCGTGTATTTCTATCACACTCATAAATGACTGGTTCTTTCCATTTTTTCTGATAACCATTGCAGGTTCTCTCCTGAGATTGAAATTGGGATCGTTTGCACCCGAGCGGGCAAAGAAAATCTTTGCCGAACCCTGCACCAGTGATGAAACTGTGTAATAGGTATTAGCATTTAAAAAAGTAAAGTGAATAGTTGTATCAGTTACGTTTGCTTCAGCCTCTTTCCACATAAACTGGTACCCGTTTTTTAAACCGAGTGTTTCCTGTTTTTTCGTATCAGCCACATACTTAAATGAAGTATTGATAAATTGTCCGTTGTATTGAAAAGGCAGGTCGTACTGGTGTTCATCTGCAGAAGCTGCATTGAAAATATCTACGATTATTTTTCTTCCTTCAGGTAATTGCAGCATATATAAACTGCGTTGCAGGCTTGTATTTTTATAAGCATTTTCTTCTTTAGCCATCACCACCAGTTGCGAAGGGTTGCTTATATCTGAAAATATTTTTTGCGCATGAAATTTTTCACCCAGTTTGGTATCGCCATTAAACTGACTGGCTTCATCCACCACCATTGTATTGTGCGCAATGGTTTGAGCAGCATAGGCAGAATTCTCGGGCAGGTAACGCCCACCATATTTTTGTTCAATACCAATAAACCGGGCAGAGCCATAGTCCTGCAATATCTCATTACCCTTATCAAAAAGATTGATGTTTAATCTGTCAAAATGGCCATGGCCAAGCCCTTGTGATGCGTATTTAAAAACAAGGCTTGTTAAATTTTCAGCCTTCCCGCTTCTTAAAACACTGATACCGCCTTCATCGCCTTTAACACCATCGGTGCTTTCAATTGTTTTATAAGGATAGTATGCAGCAATATTTTTACTCCTTGCTATTTCCGCAGCAATGGCAGCACCGCCTTTGTTCAACATTACCCTGTTTTGTTTTTTGGCAACCGTTAATAAACCGTTATTGGGTCCATAAGCTTTCCATGCAATGTCAATGGCAGTTACCAATTCATTGGTGGTGTAGTTCTTATCTTTTATATCATCGTTCAAAGGGAAGAAAGCGCCATTGGTATTGGTTTGCTGAAGGCAGGTAAGCAAGGCCTTATTCAGAATTCCATCCCTGTGTTGAAAAATCTTAAGAGAAGGATTTGTATTTTCAAGAGCTGTAGCAAACAGCATGTACGGAAGAATGGCATAGCGTACATAATAGGGACCCTCTGTGTAATACCCATCAGGAGAAAAAAGATTATCCATCTGCGCAATAAAACCACTCTTACCATCTTTTGCTGTACCGTATAGCGCCATATCCAGGTAATCCTTATTTCCCGTAGCAATCCCCACAATACCCACACCGGCGCAGGCCCATACAGCATGATTGTGCAGGAGATTAAACCAGTCTTTCAGGTCTTTGGTAAAAAAATCTACCTCGGGTTTAAATGCCCCTTCTTCAATTGTTTTTCTTTCTGTGGGCGACAGTGAATTGTACACCAGATCATAAGCAAGGCCTGCATAAACAAGCCAGTTGGCATCATTTAATGACTGCCAGAAAAGATGCCCCGGAAAAGCGCTGGTTGCCTGAGGATGCTTTTTTAATGTTGGATTTAAAGCGGCATATTTCAGCATCATGTTCTTAACCAATGTTGCATATTTTGCATCGCCGGTTAAATTGTACAGGATACCGCTGTTGAACATCAGCGTATAATTTGCTTTGTGTTTATCATGTGTATAGCCCCCGGCCGCATCTTTGGGGAAAGGAACATCAACATCCTTTCCAACAAATCCGTCAACTTCTTTTTTAATCTCGTTATATGATTGTGATAGTACCGGAAAAGTATTTAGGTTCTTTTTTACATCAGCAGCTTCGGCTTTTGTAAAAAACGTAATGGGGTGCTGCTGTGCATTTAGCGGCACACAAAGAAGTGAAGAAAAAATAAAAATCAGCAATCGCAGCATTAGTTTGGGTATTAAACCATTTTAAACAAAATAAGTTCCTCCATTAATTTCCATACTTGCACCATTAATAAATGACGAAGCATCACTTGCCAGGTACAAAACCAAATCAGCTACTTCTTCTGCTTTACCTTCTCTTTTTAAAGGAGTCGCTGCTGCAACATTGGCTCTCACTTCGGGTTTTGTAAATGTGTTATGAAAAGTTGTATTGATCATTCCCGGAGAAACACAATTAACCCGGATGCCTTTTGGCCCTAACTCTTTTGCAAGCCCCCTCGTTAATGTAAGCACACCTCCTTTGGCAGTTGAATAGGCGATTGCTCCAAAACCACCACCATCTCTTGCAGCCTGCGATGAAAAATTTACAATGGCACCGCCTTCAGTTATATAAGGAGCAACTTCTTTTGTAACCAGGTAAACCGATTTCAGGTTTACATTCATCACGGCTTCCCAAAACTCTTCATCAATATCTTCCAGTACTTTCCGGCCCATTAACCCACCGGCTACATTCACCAAAACGTGAATCACATTGCCATAAGCGCCAATACATGCATCTGCAACAGCTTTAACATCGGCAGCTTTCGTCATATCGCCCTGAACTGCTATCGCCTCACCACCTGCATCTTTAATAAGTTGAATTGTTTCATCAGCCAAAGTTTTATTCCCAAAATAATTCACGCAAACTTTAACGCCTGCAGCAGCAAGTTTTAAAGATACCTGACGGCCTATATCCCTAGCTCCACCTGTAACAATAGCAATTTTTCCTTTCATTATTTCTAACAGATTTTGTAAAAGCTTATCGTAAACCGGTTTATCAGATGTTCATCTTTGTGTAAAAAAGCAGTAGCAAAATTGAGCATATCGTTAACCGGATGCACAATACTATGTTTTTAAAACGGGCTTTCTATTTTTTGAGGCATTATATATTTTCCAATTAAATGGGGGGATATGTTTGTTTTATAGAGAAATTTTGGATTTTCTTGATGATTTTCTAATTTTTTTAGACCGAGAACGGTACCGGCAACGTTACCGGTTTTCCCGAATTTAATTAAAGGTTAGCTTTACAGCAACAATTGTTGCTAATGAACAAACCTCCAACCATAAAAGATATTGCCAGGCAACTGAATATCTCTGTATCAACCGTATCCCGTGCCATACGTAACGCCACTGATGTTAACCCGGAAACCAAAAAGGCCGTTTTGGCATTGGTAGAAGAACTGAATTACCAGCCCAACCAACTGGCATTGAGTTTAAGAAACAAGCAAACGCATACCATTGGGGTGATTGTACCCAACCTCGATTATGTATTATCAGTAATGGTAAGAGGCATTGATGAAGTTGCGCTGGAAGCGGGTTACACCGTAATGATATGCCAGAGCAATGAATCTTTTGGAAGAGAAATTTTAAATACCCGAAGACTGTTAGACAGTTTGGTGGATGGTTTTATCATTTCAGTATCGAGTGAAACAAAAACCTTTGATCACTTTAAAAAGATACAGGAGAAAAATATCCCCATGGTGGTATTTGACCGGGTAACACCGGCATTGGTGGCACCCAGTGTAAGATTAGATAATGAAATGGGCGGATTTATTGCAACAGAACACCTGCTGGAACAAGGTTATAAAAGAATAGCCATTTTGGCCGGGCCCAAAAACCTGGGCATCAGTAACAGCCGTATGGACGGGTATTTGAGTGCATTAAAAAAACACAAGATAAAAAAAGATGATGACCTTATTGTGCACTGCGATTTTAACCAGGACTATGCTTTTTTTGCTACGCAGGAATTGCTGGCCATGAAAAAAAGACCCGATGCCATTTTTACCATCAGCGACCGTATGGCAATTGGTGCCATGCTGGCCATTAAAAAGAAGGGTTTACGAATGCCGCAAGATATTGGCCTGGTTGGATTTAATAATGAACCGGTAGTATGCCTGGTAACACCACAAATATCAAGTGTGGATATGTCAGCATTTGAAATCGGCAAAGCCGCCGCTAAACTTTTTATTGAAACCATGCATCACCACGAAGACATGACGGGTGTTGAGCAAATTTTAAAACCCAAATTATTCATCCGGGAATCTTCTAAAAAAAATCTTAACAAGTAAATTCATGCTTAGAAAAATTTTATTTGGGGTTTTGCTTTTTGTAAGCACCGCCCCGCTGGCAAAAACCATTGTAGTGAAAAATATTGAAGAACTTAACACGGCCAATAAACAGGCCATGCCTGGGGATATAGTCATTTTACAAAATGGCGAATGGAATAACGTAACCATCAACCTGAATTGTAGCGGCACAAAAGAACTACCGGTTATTTTTAAAGCAGAAACTGCGGGTAAAGTAATAATAACCGGCAACTCCCGTCTTCAACTGGGCGGCAGTTTTATAATTATTGACGGATTGTATTTTGCCCGAGGTTATGCCGGCGATGATGCCATCATCAACTTCCGTATTAATAGTAAGCAACTTGCCAATAACTGCAGGGTTACCAACACGGTCATCAACGATTTTAATAACCCAAAGAGAATGGATGAGAATTATTGGGTTTCCTTATCAGGCAAAAATAACCGCATTGACCACTGCAGTTTTCTTAATAAAAAAAATATGGGTGTGTTAATGGCAGTAATATTGGATGACGAAAGAAGCAGGGAAAATTTTCATTCTATTGATCATAATTATTTTGGTGTACGCTTACCGCTGGCTTCCAATAGCGGAGAAATAATCAGGATTGGTGTTTCGCAACATTGCGAATTCAATTCAAATACTCAAATTACTGATAACTTTTTTGAGCATTGCGATGGTGAGACAGAAATTATCTCCATTAAGTCCTGCAGAAATTATGTACGCAATAATTTATTTAAAGAATGCCAGGGCAGTGTAGTATTACGTCATGGAAATTATAATACCGTAGAGAACAATATTTTTTTAGGTAATAATAAAGAAGGTACGGGTGGTGTAAGAGTGATCAATAAAGGCCAGTGGGTAGTTAATAATTTATTTTATAAATGCCGTGGCGAATGGTTCAGGTCGCCATTATCTATTATGAATGGTGTACCCAATTCGCCGGCCTTTCGCTATGTTGCGGTAACCGAAGCATTAATTGCCAATAATAGCTTTGTTGAATGTACGCCCATTGGTATTGGCATTGGCAGCGATACAGAAAGATCGGTAGCGCCAAAAGATGTACAGTTTTTGAATAATGTTTTTTATAACAATAGTGACCCTTTAATTTACAATGCTTATGATGATATAAGCGGTATTAGTTTTTTTGGAAACCTGGTAAGCAGTTCTGTAAAACAAAATCCGGTCCGCGGATTCCGTAAAGCAACTCTGCCGGTAAATAAAGTATCCAATATCAATATTCCTGTTGTAGCAAACATTTCCAAAAACAAGGCTTTTGATTCACTGCTTAAGGAAAGTAAAACAAGACTTGCAAGCGGCCTTTCTGCCAAACCAGGCTTTGCCGGTGAGCAGCGGTTTATGGCCATAGACAACAATGCCAAAAAAGATTGCGGTGCTGCGTGGTTTATAAATCAACAGCAAACACAAATTCAACAAACAGAAACAGTAAACTGCCCTACTGTTGCAGCTATTACAGAACTGCTTGCAAAAAGCAACAACGCAAAACTCACTATTAATTTAACTGGCGCTACTTATGAATTTAAAGAAGCCTTAATTATTTCAAGGGATGTTACATTTACCAGCAAACAAAAAATGCCGGTTAAATTTATTTATGGCAATCCTTCATTTTTAATCCAGGTAAAAGCGGGCAATACCCTTAGTTTTAAAAATATAGATCTTGATCTTGGTGCTGTTACAGATTTCATCAGTACCGACACATCCGGAAGTTGTAACCATAGTAATTTTGCTTTCAGCAATGCAGGGTTCAGCAATTTAAAAGGTGCATTTTTTACGGCAGCAATATCAAGTGTGGCAGACAGCATTATAGTTTACAATGCTACTTTTAATACCTGCAAAGGAAAATTATTCAGCTTTACGAAAGAAATAACCAATAAGGGATTGTATAACGTTGAAAAATTAAATATTACCAACAGCAGGTTTTTGAATTGCAGTGGTCAGTTATTAGATATGCTTCGTGGCGGAAACGATGAAAGCACGATGGGGCCAAACCTCCTCTTTACAAATAACAGTATAGATAATTGTATAACCCAAAATGATGATGCTTTAATACACCTGTTTGGAACGCAGCTTTCAACTATTGAAAAAAATATTTTTGCAAAAAGCAATACAGAAAAAACACTTATCCTGTATGAGGACCTGGTACGGGCAGTACATATCTTACACAATAATAAAATTATAAACTCAGGAAAAACAGTTGATGATAAATTTGTTGAAAGTAAAAATAATACAACCAGGTAATAAGAATTAAACGGCTTTTTTTAACAACATCATCTGTCCCAAATGATAAGCATCATGCTGCAAGCAACCCATCATAAGTTCGTAAAAGGTTTGTTCTTTTTTGGGAGAAGGTTTATACAGGTTTTCTTCATTAAAATGATGAATGGCATTACGCAGTAAATGATAAGCCGCTTCAAAATCGTGCAGGGCCTGTCTCCAGCTTTCTTCGTTACAATTATTAGGTAAAAGAAAATCCTGGAATGGCGGTGGATTATTGGTTCCGGTTAACCGGTTTACAACCGAAGTGCGCCAGTAAGTAACATGGGCTACCAGTTGCCAGGTGCTGTTTGTTTTTCCCTCAATATTTTTTGTTGCTTTTTCAGCATTTATTCCGTGGAGGGTTTCTTTAAAATTGTTCCCGATCCAAGAGTCGCCATGCTGCAGATCGGCAAAGAGTTTTAATATGCGGTTAATTTCATTAGCCATATTTTTGTAAGTAGTTAATGGTTACTAGTTCATGGTTCATTGCAGGCTAAACAAATTTACAGTTTTCAAATCAATTAAAGACGGCATGCGATACCTGACCTCTGACTATTAACTATTAACTATTAATTATTAACTATGGATTTAGAATTCAATAAGAATGAAGATGCTATGAAAATGGCCTGGAGCCAGGTAAAGCAGCACCTCGAAAAAATTTATGAAGGCGGTGGTAAAAAATCGGCGGCCAAACAAAAAGAGCGTAATAAATTAACTGCCCGTGAACGGATTGCTTATTTATGCGATGGGGATAAACCATTTGTTGAAATTGGCGCATTCGCCGGTTTTGATATGTACCCAGAGGAAGGCGGTTGCCCTGCCGGCGGAACGGTGAGCGGTATTGGCTATGTAAGTGGCAGGCAGTGTGTAATTGTTGCTAACGATCAAACTGTAAAAGCCGGAGCCTGGTTTCCTATCACCGGCAAAAAGAATTTGAGGATGCAGGAAATTGCGATGGAAAATAATTTACCCGTCATTTATCTCGTTGACAGTGCCGGTGTTTTTCTTCCCATGCAGGATGAAATTTTTCCAGACAAAGAACATTTTGGCCGCATCTTTCGCAACAATGCAAAGATGAGTGCCATGGGCATTACGCAAATTGCTGCTGTAATGGGTGCCTGTGTTGCAGGTGGTGCATACCTCCCCATCATGAGCGATGAAACTTTAATGGTGGAAGGAAATGGTTCTATTTATTTAGCCGGCCCCTATTTGGTAAAAGCCGCTATTGGCGAAGATATTGACAGCGAAACTTTGGGCGGGGCTGATACGCATAACTCCATCAGCGGCATTGCCGATTATAAATTTAAGACAGAAGAAGAATGCCTGGACCAGGTAAAAAAGATAATGGATAAACTTGGGCATCATAAAAAAGCCGGGTTCGACAGAATAGCACCAAAATCTCCATTAAAAAATAAGGGCGAAGTATATGGCATCATGAGCGCCGGCAACAGCAAGC
>JANNYY010000182.1:0-3088 GCA_031410355.1 Chitinophagaceae bacterium
CTAAAACGGCATAGCGGGTTGATGTTGGAAAATTACCGGTACCGGTAATAGTATAATTGGTAGCTGCGCCTCCAAAAGTATTGGTGGCGCTTTGATACATAGATAAAACCGTTGTCCCGTTATTCGTTCTTTTTCCCCAATGAATTAAAACGGTATCGCCAATATTTAAAGCATAAGGCAACTGCAGGTCAATAAAATTGGCTGTTGCTGTACCTAAATCAACAAAATCGCCAACCGTATTACTGGAAGAAGTAAACAAAGATTCATTATCATCTAAACGGGGATCATTCACAGAACCATTTGTCATAACTGTAGTAGTACCTGTATTGGCAACAGCATCGGCAACTGTTAAAAACTCTTGATTTGCAATGCCCCATATTTGATTGGGAAAACAGCCCTTTGAATCGGGCGTACCTATATTTACCGTAATGGTAGCATTGGCAGTCATACCAAAACCATTTGTAATGGTATAGGTAATGGTGGCCGGACCACTAAAATTAGGATCAGGTATAAATGTTACAATACCTGCTGCATTAGCAGACCAGGTACCCGCATTTGCGGGGCTGCCGGGCTGGTTTAAAGAGGTAAAAGTTATTGGGGATCCCTGGGGATCCGTATCATTTGCTAAAGTATTTATGGTGATAGGAACACCCGGAGTGCAGGCACTCGCCACGGTCTTTGTATCATTTTGCGGGGTTGGTGGCAAAGGACCCGGTATAACAGTTATAGGAAAAGTTTGGAAAGATACTCTTCCGCATTGATCTATAACTTTACAAATAATGAGGCAGCCTGTACTTACCGCTACTACCGGAGCTGTATAATTAGTAATTGCCGCATTGGGTGCCGAAAAAGTACCTCCACAGGTAGATGACCAGAAATAGGTAAATGTATTAGCCGGAAAGGGTGAGGTTACTGCCACCGTTAAATTATTGATGCTGGTACCACCCTGTACCTGGATACCGGGGTTGATGCCGCTTACTGATAATACAGGAGCTTTGGGAGCTACCTGGAAAAAGCTAAAGTTTAAAAAAGTACGTTGCACAGCAACATCTGCCACGGTTCCTCTATTATGGCTATGGCCAGATACATACATAACGTAACCACGGGTAGGGTCATCAAAAGCTCGTCCATAAACCATAGCTGCGGCAATGTTACCGTTTGCAAGATTGGGAGCTGGAATATTAACCTGGCTGGGGTCGTATGCGATCATTTTAACACCGGGCCGCCACCTTGTAGCGCCTCCCGGGTCTGTTGCCTGCTTTGGAATATATATCTGTTCCGAACCGTTTAACTGTGCTGCATCGGTTGTACCTAAATATTGGGCTACCGGATCTGCGGGATATTGATGTATATAAGGCACGGAACCGTTGCTGTGTGTGCCCCAGAGTTTCAAGCTATTGTTGGGCCAGGGTAATGGAGTAACAGTTGCGGTCCTTGTTGTTAAAAAATTCATCTGCTGCGCACTGTTTGCCGGATTAATGGAATTTTCAAGGGCACTCACCGCATGGCAATCGGCCCAGATAGAGCCAAGATAATCACGGTTCCAGGCAAAAAGATTACCATGGGTTGACCATACCGGGTCGGCATGTGGCATTACAAAAAAATCATCGCATCCGTCCAGAAGCTGGGGATTTTTCCAATTGTATGCACCTGGAAAATCAATATTATTTATTCCTGCATTAAGCAGGTATTTTTCTGCAATAGCGCCATTACGGGAGTCCAGTGTCCATTTGGGAATAGTTTTGAGTGTTTGTATTACATTTACCGTTAATGAACTGGTGGTTGTAACACCTACCACCCCTCTTCCCATCCAAAAAGTAATACGGCTGTTTACTGCTGCTGTTCTAAAATCCCCGGAAATGATAAAAGTACCGCCCCGGTATGCAACGCCATTATAGATAAAATCAATGCCATCTTTTGCTTTAGCAGGATTAATAACCCATTTAACCGGAATTTGACTATTTCGCAACAGGTCATATATCAAACCATAGGGTTTTAGGCCGTTGGTAATGGTATTGGGATTGGTGGCCCCCATATTGATGATAAATGATCCGCTTGGTAAAACTTCGGTTTGGGCAGAAACAGTAATATTTACGGTTTGCAGGAGAATTGTGATCAGGAGCAACTTGCAAAACGAACGTATAAATTCGTGCATGTGGTGGTTTTTATGGATAAGTAATTTTTATTTTGGATTTAATATTGATCTATAACGACAAATTCTTGTTTTTATTGAGTGAATAACAAATAATTAAGAGCCTCTTCAACTCTAACTTAACCTGATAGTATTCAATAAGATATACTCAAAAATGAAAGCGGCTTTCTTTAACTTTTAACACAAAAAAAGGGAGAGAATCGCTTCTCCCCCTTCTGAATATAAAATTTTTTTATCTAAGCTTTATATTGACCTGTTAAGCTTTTAGCCAGCTCTGTTACTTTGCTAATACCATCATCTGATAAATTACCTTTCTTAAATTCAGCTAAAGTTTCAGGATGTTTATTTTCCATTTCCATTAAAAAATGCTCTTCAAATGCCTTTACATTTTTAACCGCCACTTCTCTTAATAAACCTTGAGTTCCCAGGTATATCATGGCAACTTGTTTTTCAACACTCATTGGTGAGTATTGTAACTGCTTTAAGATTTCCACGTTTCTTGCGCCTTTGTCAATTACGTTTTTGGTTGCAGCATCCAGGTCACCACCAAACTTACTGAAAGCCTCCAGCTCCCGGTAAAGTGCCTGGTCTAATTTTAAAGTGCCGGCAACTTTTTTCATTGATTTAATTTGTGCATTACCACCCACACGGCTTACAGAAATACCCACGTTAATAGCCGGGCGAATACCTGCATTAAAGAGGTTTCCTTCCAAAAATATCTGTCCGTCCGTAATAGAAATAACATTTGTAGGAATGTAAGCAGATACGTCACCAGCCTGCGTTTCAATAATTGGTAATGCTGTTAACGAACCCCCACCTTTTACCAAATGCCTGATAGACTCAGGTAAATCATTCATCTGCTGTGCTATCTCATCTTTAGAAACAACTTTTGCAGAATTTAAGAAAGGTAATTTATCAGATGATGGTATTAGCAAA
>JANNYY010000183.1:0-19497 GCA_031410355.1 Chitinophagaceae bacterium
GATTTTTTTAGCCCCGGTGTGTGCAATGCCAATTGCTACGGGCATAGAGTTAGGGGCATTCAATTTGAACCGCCCTTTACGCATGATCCTGTTCACATGGCAGTGATAAGATGAAGATTTATGCAGGCGTTAGCCAAACAAATTATTGGACTAAAGCCGGTTTATGGATCCAGACGGAAATATTATCCTGATTGACCAACATCGTTAATTTTTTTTTTTAACCCTGGTAATTACGACGGGTCTCTTGCCTGTCATCAGCCTTATTAAAGCTGCGCCAAAAATCAAAACAAATATGCTGCCCGTGATAAATCCCGTCGCTGATTTAGTTACAGTTGATACTATTATCACCGCGACGGCAAACCCTGATTGTGCTGTAAGAGAAAAAATAAGCAGCGAACGTATGCCGTATTTTCTATCAAGTAATATAGTGGCTGCTACAAGGTTCAAAACAGCGTAAGCCAGCAAGTAAAGAAAGTGTATCCGGCTACGGGCAATGATGTCGGTAACAGTAAAAGTAGCGGCAACAAATACAATTCCATAAGCCACAAGCCATAGCCGTTGCTTTTTGTCATCTGTGGTTAATCCTCCTTTAAACCACCTGGAAAAAATAATGAGGGTTGCCATGCCTGCAATCAATACAGCATAATGTAAGGGAGTTACGGGCAAGGTATTTTTTAGAAATTTACAGGATATATATAAGAAAGCCGCTGCTGAAATCACTATCCACCATTTTTTATTTATCCACGGCGTGAACGCTGCTTTGGGAAAAATAGTATAAACAATTACCAATGGGAAAAGAAAAGCATAGAATGCATGAAAGGTAATAATTACGGCTGCCCAGGGCAGATTAATGTTCCACACAATTCCGTAATCGTTAAAGGATGTATTGGCAATTTGTAATTTGAAAATAGTTTTGGCGAACAACCCTTCATTGTATATGCCATACACAAGGCCCAGCAATATATATCCCTTCAATCTTAAATTCCATCTTATAGCCAATTCCCGCAAAAGAAGGACGGGCCCATAAACAAGTATAGCCAGCGTAAGAAAAAGTTTAGGCCGGAATAAGATCTGAAACGGAATGTTATTCGTGAGTACCTCTGTAAGAATGGGAGTAATGACGAGCAGCAGGATAACCGGTTTCCAGTACCTGGGAATAAACGATCGGGTATTTAAAATTCTTTTACGGCTGGCAGCACTTTCCCATGGAATAGAAGAATTTGAGGCAGAAGGTAAATTCATATCAGGCTTTAACGTAAAGCAAGCACTTTAGATAACCAACAACATTTAAATATACAAACCTCTTCCCACGTTTCAAAAAAAACGACACTGATTTTCAATAAATTGGTTTTCGTTGTTTATACCTGCCAGCCGGAACCAGGTTGTTGTGGTCAATTAAAAAAACTACTAACAAGATCCCTCGGTATGTAATTACCAGGGATTTTTTTGCCTGATGCTGCCGCTGTAGTGAACAAAAAAAATTTTCAGCGATTTAATTTTATTTTAAAGTCAGCACCAGCCTGGTATCCGGGGCATCTTAACGTTTTTGCAAAATAAAAAATTTTCTTTTATTTTGCTGGTTGCCCGTTAAACCCTACATTTACTTTCTCCCCCAAAAAAATATGTTATCCAATTCTTATTGTGCAGCAGCACTATGCCGCCGCATTCCGAAATATCGTTGAGTTTAAATCCGATACCTGCCTGCATTACCACCCCCAAAGAATATTTTTTTACTCTATAAACTCAAAATCAGTAATATGAAAAGATTGGGAAAAATTTTGCTTATGAGTACATGGTTGTTGTTCTGCGGGGCCGCTTTAAAGGCACAATCAATTGCCGGTGCTTATGTAAGTGCTAACATTACACACCCGGTTGGTATGATCTCCGCATCGCCCGATAGGTACATTGATGTTGTTGTAAAAGCAGGAAACAACAGGGTAAAAAATCAGGGTAAATATGAAATTACAGTGGCGGATTTTAAGTTGGATGCCGCAGCAGAAGATGTTTACAGTATTAGCATTCCGGATGAAATGGCACTGCGTAATAAAAACGGGTCTTCCTGTATTACTGCTGTTGTAAACCCACTGGCTAAAGGGCAAATGTTACCTAATGGTCAAAAACAGTTTACCGTTGATTCTGAAATTATTTTGGAGAAAGATCAAATGCCTGGAAAACACAGTTCAACACCGTTTGAAGTAACGGTTAATTTTAATTAAATAACTGAATCCGTTAAACTGAATTTATTGTAAAACAATCTCAGCTTCTGCCAGTGTAATGGGTTTAGAAGACTGGTCGGCATATACTACTTTAAGTTTTCCTTCATGATAGTTTACACCTGCAGTATTATCTAAAACCAGGTGAAAACGACGAACCGAATTTGGGGTATAAACTGCCATTCCTTTTACAACACCTACCTGGGTTACTTTTCCCAGTGCTGAAGTATGTTCTACTGAAACATCACCATATACCGACATGTTACCAGTACGGTTAAAAGTTATATTTACTGAAGTACCTTTTTCATTTTTATAATCCATATTGAGTTTGGAAATATTAACTGCTGCAGTAGATACCCCCTTACGTATGATAACGGGGATCGAAATACCAAAAATAGGGGTCAGCCTTACGCTCAATACCGAATCTTTTTCATCAACCACTTCTTCGCCCAGTGGCGTTGGTGCAGGGTTAGCCCTAAAATACAGGTGCGACCGGTATTCGCCAATTGCCATTTCATTGGTTTTAATGATCTGTACTTTAACCGATTGTGCCTCATTGGGACCAAGGGTTACCGAGCGTGGAAAAAAGCGGATATTTTTATCGGCAAAATTCTGTGCAGAATCGGGCATGGTGATTTTTTCAAAAGTTCCGTCCTCATTCATCCTTATCTGAATAACAGAGATGATATAATTGGCCGTGTCCTTACCGATATTAGCCAGGTTAATTTCTTCTGATTTTTTATTGCCTTCAAAAACAATTCTTTTTGGAGTGATGAGCAGGTTGCCCTGGGCCATTAAATCTGCAGAAAAGAATGAGGTGTAAAAAAGGAGGAAAGCTAAAAAGGTTAATACAGGTAAAGTCTTTGAATTTTTCATTGGTTGCAAATAAACGATTGAATTTAGGGGATGCAATATTTTAACAAACACAACAGGGTTACATATTTTTGAAGTACCTGTACATGTAAATGTAATGCAATTACTGAGTTTTAAAACAATAAATAAACGTTGCAAAAGTGCAACGTTTATTTATTATTTGGGTCAATTTTTTAGTTATAGTTAACTGTAACATTAAAGTTACCTGAGGTGTACACACCTGCAGCCTGCGCAGCAGCAACTGTTAAGGTTGCACCTACTAATAAATTTTGAGTTCCACCAGCACTTAAAGTACCTGTTGTTGTAGGCGTACTTGTAAATGCAGTAGCATTCATAGTAGCAGCAGCCGGACCTGTAAGTACTACAGCCGATGAAGGCAGCGTAATAGCATACGTGTAAGAATTGTTACCATTAACAGTAAAAGAAGCAGCGGTAACAGTACCTGTAACTACAGGTAAAGTAACACCACCGGCACCACCTGTTGTACGTGTTCCGGCCGGAGCTAAAACTACAGTACCACCAGTACCTGCCTGTACTGCAATGTTACCAAAATTCATATCAACATCTTTAGTGATACTGATAGGAGTTACAATTGTTGCAGTAGCGGTAGCTGTTGCAGTTGCCTGTGCGTTTGCATTAATACCGAAACCGGCTAATACAAGGGTTGAAAGGATTAATCTTTTCATTTGATTTGGGATTTTTTTTGATTGTTATTTAATAATTGTAAAACGAAAACTTGTTAATATTATTGTAGTTTATCCGCTACATTTCAAAAATATTTTTAATAATTTTTATTTTTTTGCATGGTTGTTTACTTTACTTCCGTTTGCTTTGTTATTACAAATTCCAGCCCGTCGGCGATATCACCTTCCCTGGTACTTTTTATACTAAAGGCAATATTATTTACTGCAATTACCATATTTAATTTCTGTAACTGGGCGGCATCAATGGCTGCTTTATATTTACCGGGGGGCAGGCCTATAAAACTAAAATAACCATCAGCTTCCGTTAATATTTTGGCAACTATTTTGCCCGTTCTGGCATTGGTGATATTAATGATGATGCGCCCAATACCATTAGAAGCATTGTTGTTTTTTAAAATCACCGATCCTGCAACTTCTCCCATTACTGCAACCGGCACTTCAATCATTTTAAAATAATTGGGTTCAATATCAACACTGATGGTTTTATTGCGAATTTGCCAGGCAATATTGTCGAAACTGTTTTTATCCAGTTCAATAAAATAATTATTAAAAGCTTCCAGGCCGGTTATGCGGATGCTGCTGTCTTTTTTATTGTTTTCAATCCTGCCACCATTTACCCGAAGGTTAAGCCCCGCAACTTTAGGTTCATTTTCATCCCTTTCGCCATTACAGTTCAGATCCAGGAATGGTGAAACAATTACTCCGCCTCTGCCCACACTGGTTTGGTCACTGGCTCCAAAATAGTTTGAAGTTCTGTCATACAGCAAGCTGCCCCTTGCAGATTGTGTGGTGGTAGTTATATCATTTGCATGGCTGGCACTAAAAAATGTTTGGGCAAAACTAAAGTTGTACCTCAGGCCAATACTTACAAGTTGAGTTTTTGCAACCAGATTTTTTTGATACGAAACATTTAAATATCCTTTCTTAAAAATATTTTTTTCAACCTCGGCCTTAAGCATACTGAAATTTTTATTCCGGTATTCATACTGAACCTGTGGTGTTAAACGGATTGATGCGGGTAAATAAATACTAACACTCAGGTTACTGAATACAAAGGGTTTTTTTTGAGAAAGAATTGCAAAGGTGGTGAGGTTTGCACTTACACGCCCTTTTACTGCCGACAATAATATTTCGGCATTGGTATATTTTGATTTAAGTAAAGTAATATCATTAATGGTCAACCGGCTAAAGGCCGAGTATTTTTTACCACGAAATGATTTGGACAATACCAGTTTTTTTTCTTCCAGGTAACTATATTTTATAGCGGTTTGTCCATTATCATGTTTTGTATAATTAAAATCAATTTGAAGCCTGGATGGCGAACGGTAGCTGATTGCGCCAGCCGATTTTACAGCATACATTCTTTCGCCCGAAAGTAAAATGCGGTTACCTAATCTTACTGAGGCATTAATATACGGCATCAGGTTTCCTTTATTAACAGAAGAAAGATATTCAACACCGCCACCAACAGTAAAATGCCTGCTAATACCATAATTTAATTTTGCATTTGCAAAACGGCTTTTACTGTCATCACTAACAATGCCACCCGATACCGAATATTCCAGTTGATTTTGCGGAATAAAATTAAAGGGAACGTTGATGTATTGCTCGCTGGTACGTTCCTCACCCCAGGGGCCATAAAAACGCAGCTTTACTTCAGAGCTGCCATATACCATGGGTACTTCAAATGTATAAA
Source organism: Chitinophagaceae bacterium (assembly GCA_031410355.1). Lineage (GTDB taxonomy): Bacteria > Bacteroidota > Bacteroidia > Chitinophagales > Chitinophagaceae > Ferruginibacter. The sequence continues at coordinate 5,487 of JANNYY010000183.1, forward strand.
AGCCCGAAGCATCTGCTTTCATAAAATTTACCAGCACGTTATTTATATACAGTTCAACCAGCCAGCCCGGTTCGGTTTTATTACTTAAGGTATAGGTACCATAGCTGCGGCGGCTGGAGGTTGGTGTATTGGAAAACTGAATTCCGTTTATCGGGTCAAATACCGATGCGGTTGATTGTGTAAATATTCTTCCAATGGTAACCTGGCGTACATAAGGATTGCTGTTATTTACATACCGCCATTTATAAACCTGGTCTTTTTTATCAAAAGGTTTATTGCTGGTATAGTTTAAATAAACATTTGCCTCCCCGCCCAATAAGGCTGCACCCAGGTTAAAATTTACCCTGGTTGATGGCAACGAATTGGATTGCTGGTTACTCATTACAGCCCAATCGGCAACACCTGGTTTAAACAGGATGAAATTTCTTTTTAAAATTGTATCAGCCTTTTTTTCGCCCCTCAGCCTGCTGATGTTTTTGCGAACCAGTTCCTGCTGCATTTCCCTGATGATTGGAAGTTCGATTTTTGTAGTAAGCGATACTGACAAATTGCGGAAATTGAAAGTACATACCAGGCCAAAAACTTCCCCAAAATAACTTGATTTAAGAAAAAGATTTGTTTCTGTCTGGATAAAATCACCGGGCTTTATGGGGTAGCTGTGGCCGGCGTAGACTATCTGGTTTTTTGATTTGTCAATTATAAAAGCGGTTTCTGGGTTAAGGATATACCCACTTATCAGGTCCATATCCCGGGAGAGCGTATTTTTTATTTTTAAGAAATCAAAAATTTCTTTTACTGGTAAATAAGCATCCTGTTTAAATATAATTGCGGGAATTTCTAAACTGCCAACGCGTTGTACGTTAAGGATCAATGAAATTTCATCATAAGTATCTTCAGCCTGGCATTTGGCCTGTTGCGGGTTTAACAGTAAAAGCAGTAACAAAGCCATGATGCTGCTGTGCCATTTTAAATTAGGGCAACGCATACTTATCTTAGGCAGATGATATGGCTGGCGGTTTTTCATTATTGGATAGATACTGGTTATTCGTTGTTGGATATTCTTTACTCCTGGTTAAATGTTATATAAAACACACCAGTATAAACTCCTGGTGGCGATGCTGCAGGGTTTCCTATTGTTAGCGTACCCCCTATATTTACTGGTGTTCGGGCAGGTGGGGAAACACTTGTATTAAACGGTGATGTGGGATCCGAATTGCCGATGGTTAAAGTAACCGTTCCCCCGTTACTGCCTGTTAATGTAGCATCGGCCCCGTTGGTAATAGAAATTAAAGAACCGGGTGCAGCTTCTACATCAATGATACTCTGAAAAAAACTCCCTCCCTGGTTTATTAAAATGATACTGCCTGTTGCTGATCTTCCGCCGCTGTTTGATACTGTTATTGTTCCACCGCTTCCTCCCTGTGCAAATACCCCAAATTGCAGGTTTTGATAGGTATAAACATAAATGGCACCGGGGTCACCGGGTAAACTGTCTGTGGGATCCTGTGCTTTTACATCCGTGGAAAAAGCAATGGCCAATAACAAAATAATATATTTAACTATGCCATGCCGGAACTTCTTCATTATGATGTAAAGCGGTAAAGCTGTTTACAAGTTTACGTTTTATTTAATGTATCAACCACCTTTTGTAAGTTTTTGCTTATTAAACTTAAATTTGTGGCTAATTGACTACACCTAAAACGATACTTTTACTATTTTATTGTTTTAGTGCATGTGTCAAAGATACGGCCCCGTCGGAATTGCCCCGTATTAACATTAAAAAAACATAAGTATATAAAAGATGCCCGCCCTTTAACGGGACGGGCATTCCTGATTTTTTTATGAACCGGATTAGTTTGTTTTTACAATTTGCTTTGTATAAACCCCTTTTTCCGTTATCACTTTAATATAATATGATCCTGCCGGGTATTTGCTTATATCAAAGTTAAACCCACCGCCTTTAACAATATTATGTTGGCTTTCACGCCCCATCTCCAGGCCAAGCTGGTTTATGATGATGATTTCTGCCCTGGCTGCACTTGTATTCAATTGCAAATTAAATTTACCCGTGGTAGGGCTGGGATATACAGCTATCCCCGGTTTGGCGGTAACCGTTGTTTCCACTTCCGGTGTTTGTGGCTCTGCAGTTAAGATCTGTTCAGCAAGTGTACCTGTTTGCTCCTGCATAAATTGAAGAGGCGCCGGTGCGGCATTGCAATCAACGGCCGACCAGGTAATATATTTGGCACTTGTTATCGTTTCATCTATATGTGTACCGTTCATAATGCAGGTAAAGCTTGCATCGGTTCCGGATTGGGTAATTAATAAGGTACCACGCGGCATATAAGTATTGGCATTTACAGTGGTATTTTTCCCGTTTATTGTGATCTTTTCGGCATCTGTATTTACATCGCCCATATAAAAAGTAGCGCCAAAACCATTCACCAGGTTTTTTTCACCAAGGGCGATCGTGTTTTTTATGCGGATGGCAGTATTAGGACTAAACCCAATTGAAAGGTAATCAATACCCCCGGTTAAAGCCTTTCCGTTTTCAGCAGCGATATCGTTAATGCTGATATCCGTAGCTGTAAAAATAACATCGGCAGATTCTTTAATGATTATTTTTCCAAACACATTGCCTGTAAGGGTAACCTGTGCCCTTCTGCCAATAGTTAACGCATTTACATTATAGGTAATTGCAGGGCCGTTGTAATCATCCGGAATAACCAGATTTGGCAAATTACTGGTAACTGCCGTATTAAAAAGCATGACTGGTAAAGTTAATGCAGCAACGCCAATGATGCTGCCCTTAGTTACGGTTACAGGTTGCATCAGGGTAATAACGGGTGATTTTACAAACCCGTTAATGACGGAGTTTTTATTGATCTTGGTTGTTTGGCCCGCTGCTGTAAGTCCCACAGAACCGTTAACAGTATTGTTTTCACCAAGAGTTATCGTTTTAAGACCTACCAGGGTATAATTATTAAGAATATTTTGTTTTACGTATTGAAAGCTGGCCGAGCCGGTGCAACCATTGGTATTGGTGACAGTAACGGAATAGGGACCATCGGCATTGTTATTATTTAAACTGATGCTGCTGCCCGATGCGCCATTACCCCACATATAACTTGCTGCATTTGCCGAACTTGCTGTTAAAGTAACAGCATTACAAAAAGCAGGATTATTTGCCGAAATGGTAACCGAGGGTGCAACCGCCTGTGCAATTACAATGTTACCCAGGTTTTTTATGCACGCTATGTTATTTGCATCACGCATGTTCAGGGTATATGTGCCAGCAATCAGCCCAGTAAAGATTGCTCCAGTTTGCCAGTTGCCATTATTTACCTGGTAATTATAATTGCCGCTTCCTCCCGTAGCATCGTTGATTCTGATAGTGCCACTGTTTGTACCGGGACAGGCTGATGTGGAGGATACAGCCGCATTTAAAGAAAATACGGTTATGGTTTGAGTTCCCAGATTCTTAACACACGAACCAAAAGCAATATCCCGCATTTGTATAGTATAACTGCCTGCGGCAAGACCGTTGAATAAACCTGCAGTCTGCCAGGTACCATTGTTTAAACTAAACTGATAATTACCACTACCACCAGCTGTATTGCTCAGGCTGATAGAACCGTTGTTGGTTCCGGCACATGCGGGTGTAGCAGATGTTGTGGCATTTAAAGAAAATACTGTTATGGTTTGAGTTCCCAGGTTCTTAACACATGAACTAAAAGTGATATCCCGCATTTGCACGCTATAAGTACCTGCAGCAAGATTATTAAATATGCTGGCAGTTTGCCAGCTCCCGTTGTTCAAACTAAACTCATAATTACCGCTGCCACCACTTGTATTACTGATGATGAAAGAACCGTTGTTGGTTAATGCACACGCCGGGGTAGAAGTTACACTGGCATTTAAAAAGTAGGTTGTTATAATTTGGTTGCCCAGATTTTTTATACATGAATTAAAAGAAATATCCCGCATTTGCACACTATAAGTACCTGCAGCAAGACCATTAAATATGCTGGCAGTTTGCCAGCTCCCGTTATTCAAACTAAATTCATAATTACCGCTACCACCAGTTGCATTGCTGATGCTGACAGAACCGTTGCCGGTTCCAGCACATGCTGATGCAGAAGATACAGTGGCAGTTAAAATATATTCGGTTACCGTTTGGTTACCCAGATTTTTTATACAGCTGGCATAAGAGGCATCCCGCATTTTTACAGTATATGTACCTGCGCCAAGATTGCTGAATAAACCGGCCGGCTGCCAGTTGCCGTTATCCAAACTAAATTCATAATTACCGCTACCGCCGCCGCCGGGATTGCTGATGCTGACAGAACCGTTGTTGGTTAAGGCACATGCTGGGGTAGAAGATACAGTGGCAGTTAAAATATATTCGGTTACCGTTTGGTTACCCAGATTTTTTATACAGCTGGCATAAGAAGCATCCCGCATTTGTACAGTATATGTACCTGCGCCAAGATTGCTGAATAAATCAGCCGACTGCCAGTTGCCGTTATTCAAACTAAATTCATAATTACCGCTACCACCAGTTGCATTGCTGATGCTGACAGAACCGTTGTTGGTGCCTGCACAGGCTGACGTAGAACTAACAGCGGCATTTAAAAAATATTCGGTTATAGTTTGATTATCTAAGATCTTTATACAGGTATTAAAATCAATATCCCGCATTTGTAAAGTATAGCTGCCAGCGCCAAGGCCGTTGAATAAGTTTGAAGTTTGCCAGTTGCCATTGTTTATGCGGTACTCATAATTACCGCTTCCACCGGTTGCATTGCTGATACTGATTGAACCATTATTTGTACCAGTGCATGCTGCAAGGGCACTAACCGTAGCAGACAAAACAAAATCTGTAACCGTTGCTGTACCCAGGCTTCTCATACAGTTAATGGCAACTGCATCCCGCATTTGCACTGTATAGGTACCTGCACCTAATGCGTTAAATATACCGGCACTTTGCCAGTTGCCATTGTTTAAACTGTATTCATAATTACCACTTCCTCCAACTGCATTGGTGATGGTAATGTTTCCATTATAGTTACCGGCACAAGCCTGGCCTCCACTCACCGCAGCATCAAGTATGGCGGGCTGGCCAACCGTTCTTGATCCGCTTACCGGTTCTGCGCCCGACCCATCGCCTATTGTAAAAAGATATACGCCGGCGGCAAGGTTATTTATTGTAGATCCCGAAGCTGTGAACCCATTTGGCCCGCTCCAGGAAATAGTATAGTTCCCGTCTCCGCCGCTGATGTTACCCAATGTTACAGATCCGTTGGATGCTCCAAAACAGTTTACGTTAACTGAATTTCCGCCTTCATCAAGCAGTATGGGTAACGGCATCGCAATGATCTCAACCGGGCTGAAAAGGTAGCTGCGCCCGGCGCCTGGCCAGGCATTATTACTATACTGCGTAATGGTATGATTGGATGAATTTACCAGTTTATAATCGGGGTTTGATTTGGCAAATCCTATATAGCTGTTCTCATCCCTTACCGGCGAATTTCCATAAACATACTGGATCCGGTTCGATCCTTCCACTATCCAGGCCTGGAAGGTTTTATTATAATTGTTAGTTGCATCATCAGAACTGGCCTTTAGCCGCCATTCAATCACCAGCTTTTTTATATTATTATTGGTAACCAGCTTATAGCTTACACCACCATTGGCTGCCGTGGTAAGCTCATCGCTCCAGGGGCTAAAAAGTGGAAATACATAATAGGGTGCCAGTATACTATTACGGGGTTCATAATAAATAGGAGAAACAGGGGTATTTCCAAGTCCGAAGATACCGCTGCTGCCTATAGAAAAACGGGTATAACTGGTGCCTGCAAAATTAAAATTAAAACCCAGCTCAAAAGTAATGGTTGATACATTTTCCAGGTTTGGGCCTATTACCTGTGTGCCACCCGCCATATTGACGAGCCCATAATTGGTGCCGGTTGCAAAGTAATAGCCTGCGGCAGTTGTGGCCGGCGGCGCCTGTGCCGTTAGATGATAAGCAAAAAGAAATAATAAAACAGATAGTTGAAATTTTTTCATAGGGGTTTGGGGTTGTGGGTAATAACAGATAACGGGATATGTTGGATTATAATTTTATTTTTTTAAAAAATTAGTTTTCCCCAGTATTATTACGTTTCTAAATACCTGTTTAGGTAACGTATTTCTGCGGGTTTTTCATAGTGTAATACAGCACAAAATATTGCAGTAAAATTAAACCCGGGATATTTACATCCCGGGTTGTTATAGTTTTTATTATTTATAGCTTTATCACCTTATATACAAGGCGGGTATTTTCTGGCTGAATCAATTCAACAAAATAATTGCCTGCGGCCAAACCTGCGATATTGATTGTATGGGTTTGGTTACCGCCAGTATGCTTTATTTCCGTACTGTTAACCAGCAGGCCATTAAAGTTAATTACCCTGATGGTATAGGTGCCAGCCGGAATATTTTCCATTAGAACATTTAGTTGGCCGCCCAAAACCGGGTTTGGATAGACAGATAATTTCTGAACGCCTGCTTCTGCTTTTACTTTTACAATAACACTGTAGTTTACCCAGCCATCGTTGCCGGTACTTTTAACCCGGTAAAAATTATCACCGCCTAAAGGCTTTACATCTGTATAGCTGTAATTACCTGTTACATCAGTATTGGCAGCCTGTATCCCGATAGACGTAAAATTAACCCCATCAGCGCTTCTTTGTATTGTATAATTTTTAATGTTCAGCTGGTTCTCTACGCTCCAGTCAACTCTAATTCTGTTATCAGGCTGGCGGGCAGCTTTTACCGAAGTAAAAGTTACCGGTAAAACCGACAGGTTATCAAATACAATCAGGAACCTGTCAGGGCTATACGACAGCGGGTCGGTGGTCCTCAACACACTAATACGGTTGGTATCCGTAAGCGATAAAGCGGTCTGCTTGTTCAGGTATTTATCTACCAGCGTAGCTTTAAAAACACCTGCTCCAATATCCTGGGCAAATATCTCAAGCGTATAAACAGGCTTTGTTAATCGTTGCATGTTCAGGAACATCGTGTCGTTTATGCCCGGGAATTTTTTGGTTTCCACGCTAAGCAGGCTGCCTGAATTTAAGATTGAAACAACTTCATTACTACCCGCAAATTTTTTTACATCCTCATCATTAACACTGTTTGAATAAGACGGGTCAAAGGCAACCACAGCACCATCTGCAACCAACGAAGTTGCACCACTAGGATAAAGCATATTGATAGCCATCAGCGGGTTGGCCGTGGTGGTTAAGAAAAGGCCATTGGTTGTGCTGTTCACTTTATCAGATTCTTTGATGGTAACTCTTGGATTGGTGCCGCTGGTTTTTACAAAAAATGCCTGGCCTGGCTGTATATATTGGCTGATCTTTACGGCACCTGACAGAGGCGCTATTAAAATACCGTTCAGCATGTCGGTTACAGTAACATACCCACCCTGTGCGTTCAAGTTGGGATCCCATGCCCAGATGGTTTTGGAAACGCTGCTTTTTGTCACCGTTTTCCAGTCAACGGCTGATGCATAAGGATTACCTACAAGTGAGTATTGATCAATAGTTGTGCTGATTGGTATTGTACTCGTGCTATCATATACCTGGTTACCCGTAAGTATGGTTCCTGTAGCCGTAAGTACAGTGTTTTTCGGGTTAGAAGTTGTTATTGTGTTCGTCCTGTCGCCATACACAAACAAGTAGTAAGGCCGGCCGGCTTTCAGGGGTGTATATTTGGTGTTTTTGCCATTTGCTGTGCTAAATGCTTTAAACGTGCGGGTTACAGCATCGTATGTGTACATAGATGCGGTAGTTGTCTGCTGGTCAAACCCATTTGCAGCGCTTCCCCCGGTTATAATGGTTCCCTGGTTGGCGGTTGTGTTATTGCCCGAATTTTGCCAGTTGCCCCATATTGATTTACTCTCTTCACCAACAGTTAATGTTGCATTGGGACTGGTTGTAACACTGCTGGTTACCAGGCGGTATTTTCTCCTGCCAATAACATAGCGCTCTACGGTAAATGCTCCTGTGCCGTAAGTTATAGCTGCTGTGGTGGGTACCGCAGCAATGCTGGCCGTATTGGTTGAATCTGATTTTAAGGTTATAAAATTATTACCCAGTGCAATAGTGGTATTGTCGCCCAGGAACAATAAGTTAGTTACAGAAATATTGCCGGCGACAGATTTTGTGTTGCCACCCGAAACGGTAACATTATGATATGTAAATGCAGGTACATTTTGTGCACCGCTGCTGTTAAAATCAATTTTAGAACCGGTGATGGTATAGGTTCCTGATCCCGGCGTAAATATACCTGAAATGCCGATCGTGCTGGTGGTATCAAATGACCTGTTACCGCCGCTTGCGTTCAGATCGACATAATTACCCAGCATGATCTTTTGTGCAGAACCGCTGTTGTAATAAACCGGCCCCGTCCAGGTTTTGTTGGAAGGCAATGGTGTTGCTGAACTATTCTGTGTTTTTAAAGTACCTGTTCCTGTAACAGTTGACAGGCTGCCGCTGAGTGCATAGGTGGCCATGTTAAGTGTATCGCCGGCAGTTAATGTAAGCGTACCGCTAACTGATAATGCTGCAGCAGCCGTATTGGTGCCACTGGTATTACTGTTGGTTAAGTTAGTATACGTACCGGCAACCACGGTTTGGCCGCCCGTTGTTTTATAATACTCTACTGTACCCGTCCAGGTTTTACCGGAAGCTAATGGCGTAGCTGTTACACTTTGGGTTTTTATGGTTCCACTGCTTGTAACAGTTGCAAGTGTTCCACTTAAATCATAAGTTGCCATATCCATAGTAACACCGGAATTGACTGTTAGTGTACCATTAACCACCAATGCACCTGCCGCTGTTTTTGTACCCGAACCCGAAAGCAAAAGATTATTATACGTATTTGCGATTATTGTTTGTGCAGTACCGTTCATTTCAATGGTACCGGCTGTTGCTGTAAAGGTTCCGCTGTTTGTTACCGCACCGGCAACCTGGAGTGTGCCGCCTGTTACAGTTAATGAAGCCCCGCTGGCAATGCTTATATCATTAACAGCAGCAGTTCCCGAACTGATCGTTGGATAGTTAGTTAACCCAGCCGGAATAATGGCATTTGTTGCGGCTGCAGGTACAACACCACACTGCCAGTTAGCAGTATTGGTCCAGGCCGTACTTACTGCTCCCGACCATTTACCAGCGGTATTGATGGTGATAGAAGCCGTAGTGGAATAAAGTGAACATCCGCCGGCGGCTGCTACTGTATAAGTTACGGTGTATGATCCTTCGGTAGAAGTTGCCAGTGTTACTGCTCCTGTTGATGCATTGATGGATAACCCTGCAGTAGAAGAATAGGTTCCGCCTGTTGTTCCACTGAAAGTTACCGACGCCGTACCCCCGTTTGAGCAATAAGGTGTGCCTGCATAACTGATGGTGGCTGATGGCGCTGTATTTATGGTAACGCTTGCCGTAGTAGTATATTGAGCGCAACCGCCTGCCGCTGCAACAGTATAAGTAACTGTGTAAGTTCCGGCAGTACTGGTTCCTAAAGTAATGGCTCCTGTTGCTGCATTGATGGATAAACCGGCAGTAGAAGAATAAGTTCCGCCAGTTGTACCACTAAAAGTTACAGAAGCCGTTCCACCATTTGAACAATAAGGAGAACCTGCATAACTGATAGTTGCAGATGGTAAAGCTGTTATTGTAACACTGGTTGTTGTGGTATATTGTGAGCAACCTCCTGCCGATGCTACGGTATAAGTAACTGTATAAGTGCCCGCAGTACTGGTTCCTGTAGTTATTGCACCCGTAACTGAATTGATGGTAAGGCCTGCAGTAGAACTATAGGTTCCTCCCGCTGTTCCTGTTCTGGTAACAGTTCCTGTTCCTGCATTGCTGCAATAAGGGGTTCCTGCATAACTGATCGTTGCTGATGGTAAAGCTGTTATTGTAACACTTGCCGTGGTAGTGTATTGTGAGCATCCGCTTGCGGCTGCAACCGTATAAGTAACGGTGTAAGTTCCCGCAGTACTGGTTCCTAAAGTGATGGCTCCTGTTGCTGCATTGATGGATAAACCCGCAGTAGAAGAATAAGCTCCTCCGGCTGTACCGCTGAATGTTACAGAAACCGTTCCACCATTTGAACAATAAGGTGAACCTGCATAGCTGATAGTTGCCGATGGCGCTGCTGTTATTGTAACACTTGTGGTAGTAGTATATTGTGAACATCCACCTGCTGATGCTACGGTATAAGTAACGGTATAAGTACCGGCAGTGCTGGTTCCTAAAGTAATGGCTCCTGTTGATGCATTTATAGTTAACCCGGCCGTAGAAGAATAAGTTCCTCCTGCTGTTCCGCTAAAAGTTACCGACGCAGTTCCCCCGTTTGAACAATAAGGTGAACCTGCATAACTAATGGTTGCTGACGGCGTTGCCGTTATAGTAACACTGGCTGTGGTTGTATACAGCGAACACCCACCGGCGGCCGCAATAGTATAAGTTACCGTATACGTTCCCGCAGTGCTGGTTCCCGTAGTTATAGCTCCGGTTGTTGCATTAATAGTTAATCCTGCAGTAGAAGAATAAGTTCCTCCAGAAGTACCTGAACGTGTTACGGTTCCAGTGCCCGCCGTGCTGCAAAAAGGGCTGCCAGCATAGCTGATGGTTGCCGATGGGGCTGCAGTAATGGTAATAGTGGCAGTTGCTGAAGTGTTACATCCGCCGGTACCTGTAGTTGTATTGGTAACTGTATAAGTTCCAACTGTACTGGCTGCAATATTTACAGCTCCCGTAGCAGCATTAATAGACAGCCCTGCCGGGGTTGAGGTAAAAGTTCCTGCCTGGCCACCACCGCTATAAGTAACAGTTGCAGTACCTGCATTTGAACAGTATGGCGAACTAACATAACTGAAAGTTGCGGGAATATCACATTTTTCACCCACCACAAAATCGCCCATATTGGTAATACCATTGGCCTGTACATTACTGGTTGTTGGCGTACCGGTTATTGTGGGGTACGACCAGGTTGCCGAAGTGTATTTACCAATGCTTAAAAGGGTTGTGTTAAGGCCTGCATAATTTTGCGCCGTGTTCCACGTAAGACTGATGGTATAAGAAGTAAAGGCTACGCTCCCGGTGTTGGTAACTATCCAGTAACGTGGAATATTTTTATCTGCTGTAATAGTTCCTGTTGCCAGGTTGGCATGAGCACCGTCTTTTGCTCCTACAGTTAATGCGCCACCGGCACCTGTAACACTTGCAAAAGTGAGTGTAACGGGACTGTAATGAAGTCCGCAGCCTACCTGGAATGTAGCTGTCACATTCGCCCCGTTGCTCACAGACCTTTGCAAATTACCATTCACCCAACCGATACCCTGAGCCGCACCGGAAATAGTTCCTGATGTGGTAATTACAGAATATGTTCCGGTAGCTATTATACCAGCGGTAAAAGTTAGTGTGCCGGAAAATGTTATGCTGCCTCCAAGGGTAACACCGGCAGCAGCTTTATTCACCGTTATATTATTAAATGCACCGGTTGATGTTACTGTTTGCGTCATTGTACCATTCAATGTGATTGTTGTTCCTGTATTGGTGAATGCCCCACTCGCCATGCTCCAGTTTCCGCCTACAAGATGGGTATAAGCTCCTCCTATAAAAGTTCCGTTAGTGAGTGTTAAATTTTTCTGGATGGTTAATGCAGCCGCTGCTGTTTTATTTCCCGCGGTTGACATAACCAGGTTACCATACGATGCCGCAGCCGAAATGGTCTGAACTGCGCCATTATATTCCACGGTACTGGTGCTGTCAAAACTGTATGTAGTAAATGTGGGTAACGTATTTGTTCCCCCGATCTTAAATGTACTGTTTGCAAGTAAAGAAAATGCTCCCCCGGCTGCATCCTGCGTAATGGTATAAGTAGATGCATCCAGTATCCCTGTTGTTACATCAAGGCTGGTAACTGCAAGTATATTATGGGCAAGGGTGGTGGCAGCCCCTCCTGTTTTTTGTATAGATAATTGAGCAAGATTATAAGTTGCTGCAGAACCGCCTATGATGGATGCGGCGCTTCCTGTCATATTCAATGTTGCGTTTGTTCCATCATAAGACCCGTTGTTGGTGAAATTGTGACTCACGTTAAAATCTGCCGTTGCGCTGGCGGTACCAGATATAACAAGATCATAAAAAGTGGTAGTTGTACTACCCGATAATGTTCCTGCTCCCGAGCTCATGGTAAATGTAGAAGTGCCCCCGTTGAGGGTACCACTGCTTAAAAGATCACCCGCAACAGAATAGCTGTAGGTGCCGGCATTAAAGACAGCGTTGCTGTTTACCAGGAAATTACCGCCCATGGCCCAATTGGCAGCAGGTGTTACACCCGTAGTATTGGATATAGTAATATTGGTTAATGTTGCAGGTGTTCCGGTAACCGAGATGGCTCCTGATCCTGCAAAAATAACTGTACCCGTACTGGAGAAACTGGTTCCTGCCAGTTTGATGGTTTGCGTTGCTGAAGTATTGAAATTGAATGTGCCGCCTGTACTTACCGTACCATTATTGGTGAATGAGCCATTAAAAGTGTGCGTGGCAGTTGCCCCGTTAAAAGATGTTCCCACGGCCACATTAAATGCCGTGGTAACCGTCCAGCTAACATTACTGGTAATGCCGCCGGTATTGTTGATGTTAACCGTAGCATAAGTGGGGCTGCTTGTTGATGACATGATTGGCGCAACCGTACCGTTAAAGTTTACCAAGTTAAGTGTGGTAGTACAATTAACCAACTGTATGGTTTGTGCACCTGTGCCTGTAAAAGTGGTTGTACCGGTGCTGGTTAATGTGCCATTATTGGTAATATCACCGCTTACGGTTATTGTACCTGTTGTGCTGGCTACCGATCCGCCTGTTTGAATATAGAATAAGCCGTTTGTTGTAATATCATTGCCCGGTACACTGTAAGTGCCCGATACTGTTAATTTATTGAAGGTAGTATTTCCATTAATGGTCCTGGTAGTTCCGGAGAGAATTACGGTGCTGGTAGATGGAGTAAAGGTTCCGCTGTTGGTCCAGTTACCGGCTATGTTCAGTGTATATGCACCTGCGGCAAAAGTTGCCCCGCTGTTGATCGCCAGGTCGCCGTTTAATGTTGTGTTTGCAGCAAGCGTTTTTGCATTGCTGGTTCCATTGGTAAATACCAGGTGGCCATAAGTAATACCCGCCACGCTTTGGGCAACGGTGCCGTTGTAATTAACCGTGCTGGTTGCGCCCAATGTGTAAGTTCCATAATTCGAAGGGAAGTTGGCGGCGCCGGCAAGGTACAGGGTAGTACCATTGCTCATGCTGAAACTTCCTCCCAACGTATTCCTGTTGAGGGTAAAGGTTGACAAATCCAGGGTGCCTGAAAGCAACGAAACCGATCCATTGATGGTAACATTACCAAGTATTGCTGTTCCGGCCGATTTGTTTATTGTGAAATTATTGAATGTACCTGCTGATATAGTTTGAGTAGATGAACCATTAAGGGTGATCATTCCACTGTTGGGAGTAAAAGTTCCTGAATTGCTCCAGTTACCGCCCACATTGTTATTTACAGTGCCGCTTGCCAGTATCGCTCCGGAAGCAATGCTTACATTGCCAGTGATGGTTGATGCAGCATTTATATCCAGTTCACCTGTAGTGATGGTAAGATCGCCGCTGATGGTTGTGGCACCGCTGATGGTAGCAATTCCTGTTTTATTAATAACGAGATTATTATAGTTAACTGCAGCAACCGCCTGTGCGCCTGTGCCGTTAAATGTTACCGTTCCGGTACTTTTTGTAAAGGTTCCGCTGGCATAAGTAAAATTATTACCAATTACCAAAGCTCCGGTGCCTGAGAAAGTAATATTTGCGCCTCCCGATTCGGTTAGTGAACCGGTCATGGTTACGGTGCCGGTTCCAATATTTAAATTGATGGCGTGGTTGCTGGTTCCATCGCTTAATACGATATCGCCGTT
>JANNYY010000184.1:0-6230 GCA_031410355.1 Chitinophagaceae bacterium
GTTTCACCAGGATAAGTTTACGTTCAGCATGATGTACTATTACGACGAGAATTTTATGCTTCCTTTTAGTCATGATGAAGTGGTGCATGGCAAAAGCCCCATGCTTTACAAAATGCCGGGTGATGATTGGCAGAAATTTGCAAAGCATCGGGCTTTTGCCATGCACCACTTCATCATGACTGAAAGGAAGCATAAAATTCTCGTCATAGTAGTACATCATGCTGAACGTAAACTTATCCTGGTGAAACTGCCTCATTAATGGATCCATCTTGAAATAGTCAAGCGTATCATGCATCCAGCCCATCATCCATTTCATCCCAAATCCAAGCCCTCCGTGGGTTGTAGGGGTAGATATTTTTGGCCAGTCACTTGCTTCTTCGGCAATGGTTTGTATATCCGGAAAATCGCGGTACACGGTTTCGTTAAAATGTTTTATAAATTCAATGGCCTCCAGGTTGCCGTTACCACCAAATTTATTAGGTGTCCACTCTCCTTCCTTGCGTGAATAATCTAAACGGAGAATGGAGTTAACGGCATCAACCCTGATACCATCTGCATGAAACTGATCGAGCCAGAACCGGGCACTGCTGATCAAAAAAGAACGTACTTCTCCCCTTGCATAATTAAAAATATAACTGTTCCAGTCCGGGTGATAGCCCATGGTCATATCGCCGTACTCATAAGTATGCGTACCATCAAACATAAACAGCCCATGCGCATCGTAAGGAAAATGCGATGGCACCCAATCTAATATTACACCAATATCTGCCTGGTGAAATGCATCTACCAGTTCCCTGAAATCGTCGGGCGTACCAAAGCGTGAAGTGGCGGCAAAATAACCGGTACCCTGGTAACCCCAGCTTCCATCAAACGGGTATTCCATTACGGGCATCAACTCTACATGCGTAAACCCTAATTTTTTTACATAAGGCACCAGCAGTTCTTTAAGCTGAACATAGCTGTTAAAACTTTTTTCATCTGTTTTAACAGGCCGCATCCAGCTGCCAAGCTGCACTTCATACACACTCCAGGGGGCATTCAGGGCATTATGCTTTTTACGCTTTTTCATCCAGGCAGCATCTTTCCAAACATGTTCTGTTTGCCAGGTAAGCGATGCTGTAGCGGGTCTCAGCTCGCAGTACTGCCCATAAGGATCTGTTTTTTTACATATTGCGCCTTTATACCCGTTGATATAATATTTATAATTGCCTCCTTTTTTAAAATGGGGAATAAAGCCCTCCCAAATGCCAGACTTATCAAGCCTTACAAACAAGGGATGTTCCGATTCCTTCCAGCCATTAAAATCACCTATAACAGAAACCCCGGTTGCATTTGGAGCCCATACCGCAAAATAAAAACCTGGAGTATTTAAAACCTCTATAAAATGACTGCCAAATTTTTGATACCCATTATAAAAGGTACCGTTTCTAAAATTGATAAAATCTTCATCTGTAAAAAGTGAATAGTTCCAAACTGGTTTTTGGGTATCTATAAAATGTACCTCTTCATATTTTAAAGCTTGCCTGCCTGGTAAAATAGTTTTATCAGGCGCTGTTGATTTTACCGGCTGTGTCTTAGATGTTGCCATTTGTAGAAATTCGTTTTAATCCCGCCTGATAAATATTCAAATTTGATTTAACGTAAATTTAGGAATATCGTTTTAGTTATTCACAAATATTATAATCACCTTTAACTAAGATTTTAGTTACCAATTAAATACCCAATCCAACTACTGTATGTCAAAACTTACTGTAATCATCATTCTGTCTTCATTTTTTGCATTAAAAAGCCAGGGGCAAAACCTTTCTGTTACCGGTTCCATTAAAGATACCATTAATAATAAAGGCATACATAACGCCGTAGTTGCGCTGCTTACGTCCAAAGATTCAGTGCTGTATAAATTTGCCAGAACAGACTTAAACGGAAAGTATTCGATTAAAAACTTAAAAGCTGGGGAATATGTTGTTATCACCACACATCCCTATTTTGCTGATGTGATCTTTAATCTTACCATAAAAGATGAAGAAACAGTCATCCCCCAGATTGCCCTCACATCAAAAAGCAAATTACTGGAAGAAGTTATTGTGAAAACGGGAACACCCATAAAAATAAAAGGTGACACAACTGTTTATACTGCCGATAGTTTTAAAGTAAGGGCCGGCGCAAATGTAGAAGAACTATTGCGTAAACTCCCTGGTATTACCGTTGATAAGGATGGAAAGATTACCGCCATGGGCGAACAGGTAAAAAAGGTACTGGTAGACGGCGAAGAATTTTTTGGTGACGACCCCGGCATTGCCACAAAAAACCTCAGAGCAGATATAGTAAAGGAAGTAGAAGTGTTTGATAAAAAAAGCGACCAGGCTGCTTTTACCGGTATTGATGATGGGGTAAAAGATAAAACCATTAATCTGAAACTGAAAGACAATGCAAAAAAAGGATATTTTGGCAAAGCAGAAGCCGGCACCGATTTTAAGAATTATTACAATAACAGTGTAATGGCCAATGCTTTTAAAGGCAAGCGTAAGTTTGCCACTTATGGTATTATGAGCAATACCGGGCAAACCAATTTAGACTGGAACGACCAGAATAATTATGGGGGGGGGATGGGCGATAATATGGTTATGCAGGACAACGGCGATGTTTATTTTACCGGAGGTGGCAGTGATGGGGATAATTATTCTGGTGGCCGCGGTGGCATACCCCAAAACTGGAATGGCGGCCTGCATTACAGCAATAAATTTAACGGGGGTAAACAAATATTGAACAGTGGTTATAAAGTTTCAAAAGTGAACAGTCCGAGTGGAGAAAGAACATACACAACCAATTTTGTTGGCGATTCATCTTATTCGTCCAGTAAAATAACCGACGGGTTCTCTTCAAAACTAAAGCAAACCCTTAATGTTAGTTTTGAAACCAATATTGATTCTGCAAACTCATTAAAATTTACAGCAAAGGGCAATCTTAACAATACAAAATCAAATAATAATTATAAGCAAGAATCATTAAATACAAAATCTCAGTTAATAAATTCCAATAATGCCAGAACAAACAGCACTGTGGATAATTCGGCGCTGAGCAGTACATTGCTGTGGAAGCATAAATTTAAAAAACTTGCCCGTACGTTAACCATAAGTACCAACTATAACCTCAGTTATTCAAATACAGACAGTTATCTTTTTTCAAACCTTAGTCTCTTTAATAATGGCGTGCCATTAAGTAATGACACTACCGATCAGGAAAATAAAAGAGAGAATAAGTCCAACATATTTTCAACTACCCTTACTTATACCGAACCGCTTGCAAAAGATTTTTTCCTTTCTTTTAATTATACTTTCAGCAGTGCAACCACGGTTAATGACAGGTTTACTTATGAAAAGGATTTTAATCAAAAATATACCATGAAAATTGACTCTTTAAGCAATTCATATTTATTTAAGCAGGTTAATAATAAACCCGGCATCAGTTTCAGGTTAGTAAAAAAGAAATATAATTTTAATGTGGGTTCTTCCGTTTCATTCAATCATTTTGAACAGGATAACCGCACCACAAGTCTTTTGCGCAAATATAATTTCACCAACTTCTTTCCTAATGCCTCATTTTATAAAAAGCTAAGCGGTTATGGCGGTCTTCGTCTTAATTACAACGGCTCGTCTAATGCGCCAACCCTTGACCAGTTGCAACCGATAATAGACAATACCGATCAGTTGTACCAGCGTGTGGGTAATCCGGACCTGAAACAATCTTTCAGGCACTCATTAAATTTGAATTATAATTTTTACAATGTTTTAAAAGAGAAAGGCATGTGGGCAGGTATTTACGGGGGCTTTACTAAAAAAGCATTTGTAAACGAAACTACTATTTACACAGGCGGCAAAACTATTTACAGAACCGTTAATGCAGATGGCAATTATAACTTTGGCTTGTATTCGGATTATAACTTTAAATGGAAGAAGCCCAATATCCGTATTTCATTCGGCCCCAATGCAAATGTTTCAAGAAGCATTTCTTATGTAAAAACCGAACCATCATTTGTTACCCAAAAAGCAGTAAATACTAACCGAAGCTATGGTTTTAGTTTTAGAATAAATAAACAAAAAGAAAAAAAATATGATATTTCATTCAACCCGGAAATAAGCTGGGTTAAAGCAAGCAACTCTGTAAATTCGGGAGCATCGGCCAACTACTGGCAGGCGGGTATCAGCACAAATGCAGAAATTACCTTTTTGAAAAAGTTCAGGTTTGAAACAGACGTTAATTATAAAGCCAAACAGAAAGATCCACGCTTCCCGTCTAAAAATCAATTCACTTTATGGAACGCTTCACTAAAACGGTTTATTTTTAAAGAAGCGCTGGAAGCATCTGTTTCTGTAAATGATATTTTAAATGAGAACCGTGGATATGAAAGAACTTTTAATGACTACCGGTACACAGAAACTTATTACAATACACTGAAACGTTTTTGGATGGTTACCTTAACCTGGAATTTTGCTAAAAAAGGTACCAGTAAACCACCATCTGATTTTTAATTCAATTAAAATGTTTTTATGAAATATATTCTCCTGGTAGCTGTTTGTCTTTCTTTTAAAAGCATAGAGGCTCAGGTATTTATTGACAAGGGAATGATAGAATACGAAGTAAAAGTGAATAACCATAAAGCCCTGGGTGAAGGTACCTGGGCCGAAATGTTCAGAGATAAGATACCTAAATTATCAACCAGCTATTACCAGCTCACTTTTAATGTTGACAAAAGCATATATTTATTTAACAGGAAAGATGAAAAAACAAAATCGCCCTGGGGTAATGAAGGGGAAGATAATATCTGGTATAATGATTATGCAAATGAAAAATTTGTGCAGCAAAAATCGGTATTTGGCGATACGTATGTATTAACTGACAGCCTTATTAAAATTGACTGGAAAGTTACCAATGAAACAAGAGAGATTGCCGGCTTTAACTGCAGAAAAGCTGTAGGTAAATTATTTGACAGTGTGTATGTTTTTGCGTTTTATACCGATGAAATTATTGTAAGCGGCGGGCCAATGGGCCTGCATGGTTTGCCGGGAATGATATTGGGTATTACCATTCCCCGGATGTTCAGTAGCTGGGTGGCAACCAAGCTTGAAATAAATGGCGTTAATTACAGTAACATAAATCCTCCTTCAAAAGGAAAAAAGAAAAAAGCAAAAGAATTACAGGAAACCGCTGTAAAAGTTACTAAGGAGTGGGGAAGCTGGGGGCAGCAGGCTGTGTGGGGTATCTTTTTGTAGATTGAATTTTAAACGCAAATGCTTAACGTAAATTCCAGCCTTTTTGAATTAAAATTGATTTGCACTTTATACAAAAATCTTTTTCATCGTTTGTTGGATTCCCTCCTTCCGCATTTCTCATAAAGCAGGATTTTATATTACAATGAGACAAACCCTGTGTATGTCCAAGTTCATGTATAGCAACCTTAAACAATTGAATATTGGTTTCTGTTTTTGAAAGCCGGAAGGAAGAAGCAACACAGGCATTGCCGGGACGAAAGCCTAAGCCCATTATACCCCAATCAGCTACTTCATTTTTTGTTGTGCTGATATCCAATTTGGTTAAGCCGATAGTTATATGGCCTTTTGCTGTTTGTCTTTTTAAAAAATGAATTAATGAATCTGCCCGGTATCGGTTTCTTGGTGGATAGTAAGCAGACTGAGGTAAAGCAATAGATTTTTTTATTTCTATGAAGGAATATACTTTTTTAAGTTCAGTAAAAACATATTGTGTTTGAGAAGAACTGATTCCGGCCAAAGGCTGAATATCAATTACTATATTGGTTTTAGCAACATTACTAACAGTATCCTTATTGTCGCATGAAACAATAAGTAATGGCATGAGAAAAAAATAATTGATTCTGCGTATCATGAATTGAGATTCTGAATCAAAAGTACTTTTTCATCCTTTAATTATATCACAAAACCATCCGGCAGTATTGCCCTTTTTTTAAGAACCACAATTCCATCTTTAACAGCATACAAAGCATGGTCAGTATCTGTCAAATGTGCACCGCCTGTAATACTAACATTATTGCCAATGCGGCAATCTTTATCTATAATAGCATTTTCAATTCTGCAGTTCTCTCCTATCCCAAGTTTTGGAATTCCTCTTTCTAAAGAATGGCTCATTTCCGGAATAGTTTCATAATAATCGCTTCCCATTATATAAGAACTGATGATCTCGGTACCTTTTCCAAT
>JANNYY010000185.1:0-12702 GCA_031410355.1 Chitinophagaceae bacterium
GTGATATCAAGAATAGCGATGTTAACGGTTAATCCATTACCAACCATTGTAATTGCAGCAAGTCCTTATACCAGCTTATTCCCTGGTTTAAGAACCACGCTTACATCAACTGTTACACCGGTTGCCGGAGCGCAATTTACCTGGTTAAGAAACGGAGTGGCAGTTCCAAACGCCAATACCGGCACCCTGGCCAATATTGATGTGGACGGACTTGGTACTTACCAGTTAAGGGTTACAGATCTTAATGGTTGTACCAATGTATCCAACATTATAACCATTAAGGATTCTGCAACTGGCAGGTGCTTTATTTATCCTAATCCAACCAGTGGTAAATTCCAGGTGAGGTACTATAGTGTAGCTAACAACGTGTTGCCACGTACATTAACAGTGTATGATGCTAAAGGCGACAGGGTATTTACACAGATGTACACCATAGGAAGGCCTTACGACAGGATGGATGTGGATATGAGAGCTTATGGAAAAGGTTTATACTGGGTTGAAATTGGTGATGCCAATGGTAGCCGTATTACCATGTGCAGAGTGGTGATTCAATAAAAAATAACTTAACAGTTATACAAATCCTCCCCATTATTTTGGGGAGGATTTTTTTGTACCATAGATTCATACTTAATAAAATCATTTAACAGATTAAATAAATAAGTCCTGATTTGTAATACCTTCATTCACTAAATTGAAAATATGGGGGCCGCTGAATATTATAAACAAAGAGTTACTTCATTAAACATTGAGTCAACGTTGCTTCATAAAAAAAAATCAAGGCTGGCCTGGCTTCGCTTTGCGGCTATCATAAGTATTGCAGCCTGTTTGTTTTTTTTAGTCCCTTTTGGCTTATGGTATATACTTATTCCGGTATTTTTACTGCTGGTATTATTTACACGCCTGGTATTTGCTGACCTTAAAAATAAAGCTGCAATTGAGCATAACCGATTTCTAACGTCAATAAATGAGAATGAACTAAAAGCCCTGGAACATAAATATTATCATTTTGCCAACGGAAATGAATTTACACCCAAAGAACATTTTTATGCCAACGACCTCGATATATTCGGACATGCATCACTTTATCAATACTTAAACCGTACAAGTTCTGAAATGGGCAGCAGCATCCTGGCGGATTGGTTATCTATGCCATCAAAACCAGAAACGATTCTTAAAAGACAGGAAGCTATTAAAGAACTGGTAATCCAAACTGAATGGCGGCAACAATTACAGGCTTTTGGTGCAGCAAAGAAAATACAAGTAGTAACTCAAAACCGGTTACAAAACTGGTTTGCAGAAGATGACAGGTTTATTAATAATAAATTCTGGTTAATCATAAGATACCTTATACCAATGGTAATGCTTACTGTTATTGCTTTAAATATTACACATGTACTGAATAATTATATCAGAAATTATTGTTTACTGGTTTCCTCGCTTTTTGCATTCTACATCAGCAAAAAAGTAACGCCCCTGCATCAGCAGGTTTCAAAAATGACGGGAGAACTTGAAGTACTTAAAGACAGTATTCAATTGATTGAACAAACCCATTTTAAATCATCCTGCTTACAGGATTTACAAAAACAGTTTAACCATCATAACGGTAAAGCTTCATCACAACTTAACCAGCTTAAGAAAATATTGGAAAGGCTTGACCTGCGTTTTAATTTTGTAGTATTTATTCCCCTGAACATTTTACTACAGTGGGATCTTCAACAGGTTATTGCATTGGAGAAATGGAAACAACAAAACCATAAAAATGTAATTGAATGGTTTACGGCTTTAGGTCAATTTGAAGCACTGAACAGCTTTTCAAACTTATATTTTAATCATCCTGCATGGTGTTTTCCAATTCTTAAAGAGAACCATTTTTTTATAGAGGGAAAAGAGATCGGGCATCCGTTAATTCAGGCAGATAAATGTGTTAATAATCCACTAAAGATTGAACATACCGGAGAATTGATGCTGGTTACAGGCAGCAACATGGCCGGCAAAAGTACATACCTGCGCAGTGTAGGCATCAATACCATCCTTGCAATGGCCGGCGCCCCGGTTTGTGCAAAATACTTCTGTTTATCGCCCGTACAAATTATAAGCAGCATGCGCATTGCTGATAATTTAGAAGAAAGCACTTCTACATTTTATGCTGAATTAAAAAAATTGAAAACAATAATTGATAAAGTAAATAACAATGAAAAAATATTTATTTTACTGGATGAAATATTAAGAGGTACCAATTCATTAGACCGTCATACAGGTTCTGCAGCATTAATTAAACAACTGATTAAACACAATGCCGCATGTATTATTGCAACGCATGATATTGAACTTGCAAAGATGAAAGCAGAATACCCTGATAATATTTTAAATTATCATTTTGATGTACAGGTAAGTAATGATGAACTGTATTTTGACTACCGGTTAAAGGAAGGAATATGCTCAAGTTTAAATGCATCAATATTAATGAAGAAAATTGGGATAGAGTTATAAAAGTTTCGTGTTTCGTGTTTGGGGTTTTGTGTTGCAGCCCATTACCAAATTTTCTAAATCAGCAATTTCGGGATACTTTTTTTATCGTCTTCAAAACAGGTGACCTTATTTTGATGCAGGCGGTAATAATACCTCCTCAATTACATGTATAATACCATTGGAAGCAGGGATAGAAGCAATTATTTTAGCCGTTCCGTTTACATAAATACTTCCATCCTTTTTACTGATCGTTATATTTCCGCCATTAACCTGTCCAATCACTTGTCCATCCTGTAATGCTTCAGGCTTAAACACCCCAAGCGAAACATGGTATTGCAGTATGTCTGTAAGATCATCTTTCTTTTCAGGTTTTAACAAGCCATCAACTGTACCGGCTGGTAATTTATCAAAAGCAGCGTTGGTAGGCGCAAACACAGTAAAAGGACCGGCATTACTCAAAGCATCAACCAACGCTGCCGCTTTTATAGCAGTAACTAATGTAGTATGGTCTTTACTGCCAACAGCTACCTGCACAACATTTTTTGCAGATGCATTATCCTGTACGGCAGATTGACCGGCAGTTGAAGCATTGCCGGTTGAAGCAGTGGCATTGCTATTTTGCTGTTCGCTGTTGTTACATGCCATTGCTAAAAGCACAACAACTGCTGCTAATAGGTGGTTAATTTTATTTCTCATATTTATTTGTTTTAGCTTTTAATTTGTCATAAATCTAAGCATTGTAAAAAACACAGTTTATGATTACAATCACACCTGAATAATAAAACCGTTATTCTTATTTTATAATGACACGGATTATTGCTCTAAAATATTTTATGAGGTTAATCATATTATTTGCTTCTGTTTATCAGTAAATTTATTTGAGTTGGTATGTAGTTTGCATACCTTTATCTTAAAACGGGTTGATATGAAAAAACTAATTATATCCCTTGACGGGCAACACTTTCCTAAAGGAGCTTTTAAATTTATAAAAAGCATTAATGCTCAAAATAAGATCCTGTTAGCGGGTGTTTTTCTCAGCCCGGTAGATTATTCAAAATTGCTTGCTTATACCGGTATGGAAGGAATTACCATGTTGCCGGAGTGGCTTATAAAAAATGAGGATGATGTGCTGGTAAATAAAAATATCAGTTCTTTTAAAGACGCCTGTATTGCTGAAGGTATTGAATTCAGGATTCATAAAGATACTGACCTGATGGCGATAGCTTCGTTAATAGAAGAAACCCGTTTTGCTGATGTATTACTGATAAGCAGCAATCTGTTTTATGCCAATGTATCAAAAGTGCAGCCTAATTTTTACCTGGAAGAAGTTTTAAAAAGAGCAGAATGCCCGGTATTGTTGATACCCGAAACTTATGAAGAGCCCGGCCAGGTTGTATTAGCTTACGATGGAAATGAGTCATCTGTATTTGCCATAAAACAATTTGCTTATGTTTTTCCGGAACTGGCAAAAAAAGAAACTATTCTTTTATCCATCCTCAGTCATGAAGACGAATTGCCGGAATATAGCCTCGTTACTGAATTGTTATCCAGGCATTATCCAAATTTAAAAATACAAACCCTTCACCTTAAACATAAAAAAGATTTTGCCGAATGGATGGTCAACAAGCCAAACAGTTTTATTGTCATGGGTGCATTTTCCAGGTCAATATTTTCGCATCTGTTTAAAAAGAGCTTTGCAACAGATGTGATACATGATATTAAGATGCCCATTTTTATCTCACATAAATAAATGCCGGGTTATCTGGTCAGACGGGACGTCAGACCAGGTCAATTCTTTACAAGGCCAATTAAATAAAAGTAATTTTAATTGATACTGTTTAAGCGTTTTTCCAAGAAAATAAAAGAAAACCTGTAAGTTTGGTGTAATTAAAATACAGGATGAACGAACAAAAAAAAGAGGAGATAAAACAAGAGATAAAGTTTTTAGAGGGCCCGCAAAGCCGCTGGAAAGAATTGGTTTTTGCCGTAAGTGTTTTAGCAGATTTTATCAGGGGATTACGGGCACTGCATTTTGTTGGTCCCTGTGTTACCATTTTCGGCTCGGCCCGTTTTAAGGATGGCCATCCTTATTATGAAAAGGCTGAAGAAATTGCAGGCAGAATTGCGCAATTGGGATTTACGATCATGACAGGTGGGGGGCCAGGAATTATGGAAGCGGCCAATAAAGGAGCTAAAGCAGTGGGCGGTAAAAGCGTGGGTTGTAATATTATGCTGCCGGTGGAACAGGGGCACAATCCATACCTGGATAAATGGGTAAACATCAAATACTTTTTTGTACGAAAAACATTACTGATAAAATATTCTTACGCATTTGTGGTAATGCCGGGTGGATTTGGAACGTTGGATGAATATTTTGAAGCGCTCACATTGATCCAAACAAAAAAGATAAGTGAATTTCCTATTGTTGTTTTAGGTAAAGAATTTCACAAAGACATTATTGAGCATATTGAAAGGATGAAGACAGCCGGTACGGTATCCCCGTCTGATCTTAACCTGTGCCTGTTTACCGATTCGGTTGATGAAGCGGTAGACCATATCAAGGAAAATTCGATAAAGAAATTTAACCTGCAACCCGCTAAACCATATAAGCCTTTTAAATGGTTATTTGAAAGGCGATGATTTATTTCAGGCAAAATTTTGTAAAGAGATTCAGATCAATTAAGTGCTATTTGTTCAACGATATCATCCATCTGAATTCCGCCATGGCTTTCTTCATAAACACATTCGGTGCTTTTAATTAAAAGTACCTGGGGCGATTCGTGGGTTACAGCAAAATCTTCAGCGATCTTATTGGATAAAGACCGGTATTTGATCAGATCAAGAAAATAAAAATCGGCTGTTTGCGGCTGCTCATTTCTTTCCAAACGGGTTTTGGCCATGCTGCTGACAGCGCAGCGGGTGCTGTGTTTGAAAATTATTTGAGGCCTGGTTTTAGATAATTCCTTTATATCAGCAAGTTGCTGAACCTGGTTTAAGTCGATCCAATTCATGTACGGGGAGCAGGATTTTAATGTATAATGCCTTCGGTCATTGGGCAACTCGATCTGCTGCGGCTGGGGCTGCAACTGCTGATAATTGCTGAAACAGTTATTAATACCATTAAAACTAAAAATATTTTTTTCATCATTTTCCTTTGAAGTTTAAAACTTAATTTCGCAAAATATTATATGCAAAGATAATTACAAATGCTAAACGGCGAAATACAATTAATTATTACTTTGATCCCATATAATTCCCAAAAAAAGATAAAATCAACCTGTAAATCAAATAAATAACCATAAAATATTAACCCGATAATGTTAAACCTAACCCGCCCCATTGCTTTTATTGATTTGGAAACAACAGGCGTAAGCCTGTCAACGGACCGTATTGTCGAAATTGCCATCATTAAAATTTCGCCCGATGGCAGCCGCCTGGTAAAAAGAAAACTGATCAACCCGGTCATACCAATTTCCAAAGAATCAAGCGATATACACGGTATAACTGATGAAATGGTTAAAGATGCACCAACTTTTAAACAGGTTGGTAATGAAGTAAAAATGTTTATTGATAACTGCGATTTGGGAGGATATAACAGCAACCGCTTTGATATTCCGATCTTAATGGAAGAATTTTTACGGGCCGGCATGGATGTAGATTTAAGCACGAGGAAGATGATTGATGTGCAGCATATATTTTATACCATGGAACCACGTACACTTACAGCAGCCTACAAATTCTTTTGCCAGAAAGAGCTGGTTGATGCCCATAGCGCAGAGGCAGATGTGGATGCTACCATTGAAGTGCTGATGGCCCAGTTAGACCGGTATACGAACCTGGGAGATTCGGTTGAATCTATATTAAGTGTAATTGGCGAAGATAAAATTGTTGACTATGCCCGGCGGTTTAGTTTTAATGATAAAGGCGTTGAGATCTTTAATTTTGGTAAACACAAAGGCCGCCCGGTTAAAGATGTTTTAAAGGCAGAACCCCAGTATTACGACTGGATGATGCGGGGCGATTTTCCCTTACATACCAAGCAAAAGCTCACTGAAATACTAAACAGTACGCTGTTAAAGAACATTTAAATACTTTTTTGTAGAAAATATGTTGATAAGGCCTACTGTTTTTAATGTAATTTGGTTGTATTAATCAATCATACTTATTGGAAAAATTAGTTATTATACCAACTTTTAACGAAAAAGAAAACATCGAAAAGATAATTGGTGCGGTAATCAGTTTGCAGCTTAATTACCATATTCTTATTATTGACGACAACTCTCCCGATGGTACAGCGGAAATCATAAAATCACTGATGCCCAAATATCCGGGGCAATTATTTTTAGAGCAACGCAGCGGAAAATTAGGTTTGGGTACTGCATACATTTATGGTTTTAAATGGGCGATTGAAAAAGGTTACCATTTTATTTTTGAGATGGACGCCGATTTTTCGCACAATCCCAATGACCTGGAAAGATTATACCTTGCCTGTAAAAACGGGGCCGGGGTTGCAGTAGGTTCAAGGTATGTAAAAGGTGGTGCTGTGGCAAACTGGCCGGCAGACCGTATCATCCTTTCAAGAGGCGCTTCGTTATATACGCGTATAATAACGTGGATGCCGGTTAAAGACCCCACAGCAGGTTTTGTATGCTATACCAAAGCAGTGCTTGAAGCTATAAACCTTGATGGGATTGAGTTTGTGGGTTATGCCTTTCAGATTGAAATGAAATTTGCCGCCTGGAAACTGGGCTTTAAAATTGTGGAGGTACCCATAACTTTTATTGACCGTGAATTTGGCGCCAGCAAAATGAATAAGGGCATTGTTAAGGAAGGCGTACTGGGTGTACTTAAACTACGCTGGCATAGCTTGTTTAAAAACTACCGTAGAAAAGTTGCCAATACTGATAATAATAAAGTAAGTTTTCATCAGCCTGATGTAGTGCTTGAAAGTAAATAATTCCTCCGCAATTAAATTTTCTCCTTCTAATTAATTTTTTCTTCAGCCCTTTATGTAATGTTTTTTAAAACTGCATCTGGATCATTAAACTGATTATTATGCAGAAACTCCAACTCTCCATTCCCGAACCATGCCACGAAAACTGGCAACAGATGACACCCACAGACCAGGGCCGCTTTTGCAATGCCTGTGCAAAAGAAGTAGTTGATTTTAGTATGATGACCGATATACAGGTGCTGAATTATTTTTCAACCCTTACACACGAAAAAGTTTGCGGCAGGGCATTGCCAGAGCAGTTAAACAGAACCATCAGCCGGCCAATAACGCCAAAGAAAAAATTGTTTTGGTACTGGAATTATATTGTGATGTTTTTTATGTTTTTTGGAAAAGGGAATGCTGCAAAGGCGCAGGGAGGCATAAAACCTGTTACTGAATGTAGTCCCGTAAAAACAAATGATATTAGAGGAGAGATAGCAGCCATGGGGAAAGTTAAAAGCGAAAACAACCGTATAATTAGCGGTAAAGTAACTGATAAAGATGGTAATCCTGTTTCATTTGCATCAGTAAAAGTGAAAGGCGCAAATACAGGCATTTCGGCTGATGCAAATGGAGCTTATTCGATGAGGGTAAAATCCGGCGATATACTTTTTATTGCTGCAGGAAGCTTTAAATCCATAGACGTACCGGTTGGTTCAGAAGAAGTTATTAATACAGTTTTAGAACAATTTCCCGGTTATGAGTCAAAAGAAATTGTTATTAGTAATATATTAGGCACTTTTAGTTATAGAAATGTGGATACAGATTATTCTACTCCGGATAAAGTAAAAGCGGTTGCTATCTTAAAAGTAAAAGATGAGGAAACAGGAAAATTCTTATCGAAAGCTTCTGTAATAATAAATTCGAATTCATCTATTGATACTGTTTTCACCGATACAAAAGGAATTTATAAGATAAAAGGGGTTAAAAAATACAACAATTATTATATTAAAGTGACAGCAGATGGGTATGAAAGCAATGAGTTTACTATTGATGAAGCTGATTTCCAAAACAGAAAGAAAGAGTGGGAGGTTTTATTGAGAAAACAAAAACCATTTCCTGCATTTCCTAACCGCAGAATATCTACTGGAAAAAATTTGGGCCAGGATGTGACCCACTGGGTTGGCAAAATAACTGTAGTTCCGGAAAATAAAGATTCATTATACATTATTGATGGAAAATACAGCTCAAAAAAGGCAGTTGATAATTTAACTCCTGATGATATTGATACTTATGAAGTGTTGAAGGGTCCACAGGCAATGGCCATTTTTGGATCAGAAGGTTCTAATGGCGCTATAATAATTACTACAAGAAAATCAAAAGAAAAAAATTTGAAAGAAGTTGTTGTAAGTTCAACTTTTGGAATTATACGAAGGTGCAGAAATGGTACATCATGTCTAAATGTGACAAGCCTGGTTAAGGATACCATCAAAGCCTTTATGCCAAATTCTAATGGTAGTTTTAAAATCTATCCAAACCCTGTTCAACGTGGCAATACCTTCAACCTCTCACTAAAACTTAAACAAACCGGGCTCTATCAAATTCAAATTACAGATGCAGCGGGAAGAACCGTTTTGCA
Source organism: Chitinophagaceae bacterium (assembly GCA_031410355.1). Classification (GTDB taxonomy): domain Bacteria; phylum Bacteroidota; class Bacteroidia; order Chitinophagales; family Chitinophagaceae; genus Ferruginibacter. Next base: position 9,042 of record JANNYY010000185.1, read on the forward strand.
AAAACAAATACATACAGTTTCAAATGATTTTACAGAAAAGATAGTGACTGATAACCGGTGGAGTAGTGGGGTTTATTATATCAGCATTATTGATAACAAAAACAAAGTGGTAAATAAAAGTAGTTTCATATTGCAATAGTGTGTTGATTTGCGCCGGTCAAGTTGTTGCCTTAAATTTTTCAATAATAACGAGGAGCAACTGGCCGGTTTTTGTTGTCAGGCCACTACGCAGGTACTTCCGTTATCAGGGTATGAGTATATCAAACAACTTTTAAGTAATCAGACAGATGGCAGTGGCCAGACAACTATGTGCGGAATGCTCCCTGTGTAGGTGTATGGCCACTGCATTTAGTCTTTAAGGACAAAGAATATTAGTTTATAAAACATATTTTAGGTTTACAGCGTATTCGTAGTGGCCTGACACCTATTTAAACGCCGGATGAAACTGGTGCAACGTATCTCTTAAATACTCCCTGTCTAAATGCGTATAAATTTCGGTGGTGGTAATGCTTTCATGCCCCAGCATTTCCTGCACGGCTCTTAAATCGGCTCCGCCTTCCACCAAATGCGTAGCAAAAGAATGCCTAAAAGTATGTGGTGAAATATTTTTTGCAATGCCTGCTTTTGTGGCCAGGTCTTTTAGCATGATGAAGATCATCACCCGGCTAAGCTTACTTCCCCTTCGGTTTAAAAAAAGAAAATCTTCCTGCCCTGGTTTTATATTGATATGTATCCTGATGTTATTTTTATACATGTTGATGTACTTGATGGCATCGCTGCCGATGGGCACTAATCTTTCTTTATCGCCCTTGCCAATTACCCTTATAAAACCAATATCCAGGTACAGGCAACTGATTCGCAGGTTTACCAGTTCACTCACCCGTAAACCACAACTGTAAAGAGTTTCCAATATCGCTTTATTGCGGCCACCTTCGGGTTTGCTCAGGTCTATTTGTGCAATAATGCTTTCAATTTCATCAAAGCTAAGCGTATCGGGCAGGGTTCTTTTTTGTTTGGGCGTTTCAAGTAATGCTGTTGGGTTAACAGTTACGATCTGTTCAATGATGCAGTAAGTATAAAAACTTCGCAGTCCCGAAATGATCCTCGATTGTGAAGACACCGTCATGCCAAGTTCACTTATCCACTGCACAAATTTTTCCAGGTCTTTCAGTTCCAGTTCCTGCGGGGTTATCATTTTTTTGGTGGCGAGTAAATAGTCGGTTAGTTTATCAATATCACGCAAGTAGGCTTCCACAGAGTTTTCAGCAAGCGATTTTTCTAATTGAAGCCAGGCTTTAAATCCTTTTTTATAGGGGTCCCACATAATTTTCTTTAATTGACTGTTATTAACAATTGTTGATTCATGTTAATTATACACTATTTTCGCTACCGAATTTCGCTAATAGTTATCAATATACAATATGCTGGCAGTTAATCTTCGTTCCTTTAAACAAAAAGTAAGGCATAATAAAAAGCGCTTAAAAAGGTTTCTCACCAAATTAGAAAAAAATCCATCCCGTGGTTTAGATAAATTAACCGCATCGCTTGAGCCGGAAATATGGAAAGAAATTGATTGCCTTACCTGCGCCAACTGTTGCAAGACAATGACACCAACTTATACGAAAGCAGATATAAAAAGAATTTCGGCACATTTTAATGAAACGCCGCAACAGTTTACCGAAAAATGGCTCATCTATGAAAAAAAAGATAAAGACTGGCAAAACAAAAAGCAGCCCTGCCAGTTTTTGAATTTAACCGATAATAAATGTTCTATTTACGAAATACGCCCATTAGACTGCTCCGGCTTTCCGCACTTGCCAAAAAAGAAAATGGTTGATTATATACATGTGCACAAGCAAAATATTGAATACTGCCCCGCTACTTACAGGCTTGTAGAAAAGATGGAGGCATTGAGTAATGGACAATTGATTAATGGATAATTGATAACTTTTTATAAAAACTGCATCTCTTAAATTATCAGGAATTCCATTATCCATTATTTAATTATCAATTATCCATTACAAATACACGTCTTCAATTAAAAAATATTCCACCGGTTCGCCTTCTGGTATTGATATAGAAAGTATATTGAACTGGATCCTTATCCATTGCGGATTTTGATAAAGATATTCTTCTGCAGCATTGATCAGGTTCTGAATTTTCTTTTTGTCAACACCATCCTCGGGATGGCCAAATTTTTTGGTAAGCCTTGTTTTTACTTCAATAAAATGAAGGATGCCATCTTTTTCTGCAATGATATCTACCTCCCAGTGGGAATGACGCCAGTTTTGATGCATTATTTTATACCCTTGTTCTGAAAGATATTTTACAGCCAAAGCTTCTCCTGTATTACCCGTAAGGTTATGTTGCGCCATTTTTCAAAGATATTAATAAGGTAATTAACAGTATGAGGACAATTGCATTTATAAAATGACTATTGAAAAACTATTATTGCTTATTTTTGTACAAAGCATATTTAAAATGAACAAACAAAGTACATCTACATTGATCATAGCGGGGTTATTAATTATTATTGCAGCATTGAGCAGGGTATTTATGTACCCCAACAATTTTAGCCCTATTATTGGTATGGCCATTTTTGCAGGGGCTGTTATAAAAGACAGGAAACTGGCTTTTGTATTGCCTTTGTTAGCCATGTTCCTGAGTGATGTTTTATTTGAAGTGTTTAATATTGCACCTGGTTTTTGGGGTTGGGGACAATTGGTTGGCTATGGCATCCTGGCCCTGATCACAGTGATAGCATTCACCATGAAAAAGATAACTGTATTGTCTGTTGCGGGATATTCAGTTGGGTCTTCCTTACTCTTTTTCCTGTTATCTAATTCAGCCTTTTTTGTTTTTGATAACCCCATTTACCATACATACACACAGGATTTCAGTGGTTATATTGCTACATTAGCCGGGGGATTACCATTTTTAAGAACAGGTATAGTTGCAGACCTCGTTTACAGCACGGTATTATTCGGGTCTTATTTTTTAGTACAGCGTTATGCATTCAGTAAAAAAGCAGTGGCTTAATTAATAAAGATATTTATGAGAAACACCTGCCGGAATGCGGGTGTTTTTTTTACAACAAAGATTGAGCTTCTTCATAACCTTCATCAACAGCAAGGTTTTTTCCGTCCGCAGCGGAGGTTGCCAGTTCATCGCAGCGGTTATTAAAAGCATTGTCTGCATGGCCTTTTACCCATTTTAATTGTATGTTCCTGTTTTGGGAGAGATGATAATACCTGGTCCAAAGATCTTTATTTTTTTTGCCGCCTTTAAAATTGGTTTTCATCCAGTTTTTCATCCAGCCTTCTTCAATGGCTTTAACTACGTACTGGCTATCGGAGTAAATAATTACCGGCAATTCTTTTTTGGTTATGGCTTCCAGTCCGCTGATAACAGCCAATAATTCCATACGGTTATTGGTTGTATGGCGAAATCCTTTTGATATTTCTTTTCGGTGGTTATTCCACATCAGTATAACGCCAAAACCGCCGGGGCCTGGGTTACCACGGGAAGAGCCATCAGTGTAGATATTTATTGAGTTCAACAGTTAGGTTTATTTGAGGCTCTAAGTTAACCCTACCTGCAACTGTGAAAAAATAATTTTGTTGGAAGCTGGTACAAACTTAGTATCAAGTTTGCTGAAACC
>JANNYY010000186.1:0-6222 GCA_031410355.1 Chitinophagaceae bacterium
TCAAACGGTTTTAAACAGTAATGTATATTTACTTTAAGTTTATTTATGAAACCATTAAAAGCCTTGATAGTAGAAGATAATGCCTTTATGGCAACGGTTTTACATGATTTGCTAGAACTGCATACAGGCAAAATTGCAGTTATAGAAATAGCTAAAAATGGCAATGATGCTCAAACCTTAATTGCAACCATAAAACCCGATGTTGTTTTTTTGGATATTGAATTACCTGATATGACGGGATTTGAATTGCTCAAAAAAGTAGAGGATATTAATTTCCAAACTGTGTTTACCACTTCTCATAGCCACTATGCCATTAAGGCTTTTCGTTTTAATGCTTTAGACTATTTGGTTAAACCAATTAATGAAAGTGAATTGGATGAAGCCATCAAACGTTTGCTCAGGTCTGCAAATAACAATATGGAAGTTAAGAATGCCCTGGCTAATTTGGAAGTGCAATCTGTGGAAAACCAACAATTGATATTACCTCAGCAAAATGGCACTTTAAGAATGCCGTTAAAACAAATTACACATATTGAAGGGGAGCGCAATTATAGTTATATTCATTTGTCAAACGGTTCACAAGAGTTGTCATCTAAAAATTTAGCCTACTTTGAAGACATTTTGAGTGATAAAAATTTTTTCAGGGGCCATCGTTCGTACCTGGTTAACAGATACCATATTGATGCATTAAAAACTGAACATTTTGTTTTAAAGAATGGAGTTGAAATTCCAATTTCCAGGCGAAAGAGAACAGAAGCTAACAGCTGGTTTTTTTAGAACAGAATAAAAAATTTGTCCCAAGCGGGGATTTTACAGCCTGCACTATAACTAATGACGCTCTTATGTGAAGCCCGGATGAATAAAAAGCTTGTACCCATACCACAAACCTTTCACAGTAAAATATTATTACCAGCCTACCAAATCGATTATTAGGATAGATTCACCAATGAAGCAACTGTTGAGGAAGCCTTGACCTAAAAGTAAAATTAGTAGAGGGGGAGGAGAATAATTTTAAGATAACCAGGCCTATTGACCTGGTGATTGCTGAACAACTGCTTTAAAATTAAAAATTGTTTATTTAGGTTTTAATTTTTTGAGGTAAGATTTGAGTAATTATCCTATTTTCAATCTTTAATGAGTTACAATATTAAAATAGCAGATGTTAAAGATCCGGGTATTGACCTTGCTTTACGTAACTTAATTAAGAGCGCTTATAATTCCATGGGCTTAATTCCCGAAAAATTCCTTGCTGCCAACATCAGCAGTAATGCTTCAAAACCCAGTTTTTTTCTTGTGGCTGAAGAAGATGGTAAGGTCATTGGATGCAATGGATTTTTGGCAAATGATTTTTTGCTGAATGGAATTAATTATACGGGCTACCAGAGTTGCTGGTCGGCAACAGACCCACAACATCAGGGAAAAAATATTTTTACAAATCTTATTACTGAAGCAAAAAAAATATTGAAAGCCGAAGGAGCCGGTTTTTTATATGGTATTGCCAATAACAGGTCAAACCCCATCTTTACAAAAAAACTTGGTTTTATTGAAACCCCCTCACTGGTTTTAAGAATTCCAAATATTTGGTTTGTTAAGCAATTCTATTTTACAAAGGCCGCTTTACCAAATAATCTTAATACCTGCTCTATACAGGAAGAACAGGTGATGCAACATAAATTAATGCAATTTCCATCGGAGGTTAAAACAATCAATTATAATAACAGTTGGCTTTGGGGTAAATTGATCAAAAAAAAGAAGTATGGCATATACTGGCCTGTTTTTTATGCAGGCGGAATTTACCTGGCAACTGAAAAAGATTTAAGCGGCCTGGTGTCTTTAATTTTTAAAAATTATAAAGTATTATTTGTGCAGTTTTTCAGTTGTAAAACCAATACTTTTAATGGGCTGCTCCGGGGCTGGAAGCCATCAAAGATGAATGGTTTTATTTATTATAATTTAAATATGCCTGAGGTTAAACATCTAAACCTGATGATTGGGGCAATTGATATTTTTTGATATTTTTAAGAAAAGCTAATGGGAAAAAGTTTGGCACTGGTCTTTCATAAAGAAGAGGACAGTGCTATGTTTGAAAAGATCATCATTGCCTTAAAAGATAGATACCGGCTGGTTTCAGCTGCTGAACTGGAGGAATTACTGTTGCGAAAAAAAGAACTTAAAAATATTTGCCACATCAGTTTTGATGATGGCGACAGATCTTTTTACAATATTATTTTTCCCCTGTTAAAAAAACATGAAGTTCCGGTTTCATTATTTGTATCGCCGCAAATAATCAGTTCTGGCAGTAATTATTGGTTCCAGGAAGTAAAAGGGTATGATGAGGATATTTTGAAAAATATCGTGGCCGAACAATTACAAATTTCAGTTGATTTGATCAAAAAATATTCCAGTCAGTCAATTTTAAAATGCTTGCAGGTAAAACAAATAAATAATGTAATTGAACATTACCGGCAACACACAAAAGAGGAGATGCAAACTTCTCAAAATATGAGTGCAGGCCAGTTAATGGAAGTAGAAGCATCAGGATGGGTAACCATTGGAGCGCATACTATGAGTCATCCGGTTTTAAAAAACGAGAACGATAAAAATGCTGCTTTTGAAATAACCCAATCAATAAAAAGACTTGAAATATTATTGGGCCACCCGGTTAAATATTTTGCCTATCCCAATGGAAGGCCGGGTTTTGATTTTGATGAGCGGGAAATGAATTGCTTAAAAGATAATAAAATATCCCTGGCTTTTTCTACAGAGCTGGAACATGTAACTGCAGACACCAATCCTTTAAGCATACCAAGAATGGGTTTTGCAAGAATGGGTTTATCGCCCTCAAATCCCTTTGTTTCATTCAGGTTGAATGCAGGAAAAAAATGGATTGATGTTAAATCTATAGGAAAGCCAACGGAGGAAGAAATAAGGGAAAAAATTAAAATGATTTTAATTGCTTAACTCAATACCCGGTTTTGGGTATTGCATATTTTATAAATCCATATTATATTTGTGAATACACCACACATTTATTTGCTTCTCTCTTCATAAACAGGAAATACAATGCATTCAAATCCAGTAAGGCATTATAGCACGTGGTATCAATAATGCTATTCCTTTAAAAACCAACTTAAATCAATTTAGTAAACTTAAAAAAAATCAAAATTATGCCAAGTCAAGAATGGGAATCCCTGGGAGGGGTTTTAACCAGCAATATTTCTTCAGTAAGCTGGTCTGCAAATCGAATTGACTCTTTTGCAAGAGGAACCGACAATGCACTGTATCACCGCTGGTGGAATGGCAGTGCATGGGGCGGTTGGGAAAGCCTGGGAGGAATTATTACAAGCGATCCAACAGCAGTAAGCTGGGGGCCAAACCGCATTGATGTTTTTGCCAAGGGTACGGATGGAGCCATGCACCACCGATGGTGGAATGGCAGTGCATGGGGAGGCTGGGTAAGCCTGGGCGGTGTTATAACCAGCAATATATCTGCCGTGTGCTGGGGGCCAAACCGTATAGATTGTTTTGCCCGTGGCACAGATAATGCCATGTATCACAAATGGTGGAATGGCAGTGCATGGGGTGGCTGGGAAAGCCTTGGTGGTATTATTACCAGCGACCCCGAAGCGGTAAGCTGGGGCGCAAACCGAATTGATGTTTTTGCCTTAGGAACAGATAAGGCTATGTACCACCGTTGGTGGAATGGCAGTGCATGGGGAGGCTGGGAAAGCCTGGGTGGTGTACTTACCAGTAATATAACTGCTGCCTGCTGGGGGCCAAACCGCATTGATTGTTTTGCCCGTGGTACAGATAATGCCATGTATCACCGCTGGTGGAATGGCAGCGCTTGGGGAGGATGGGAGAGTCTGGGTGGTATTATAACCAGTCCGCCAACTGTTGTTAAATGGGGGCCTAACCGGCTTGATGTTTTTGCAAAAGGAACAGATGGAGCCGTTTATCACCGTTGGTGGAATGGCAGCGCATGGGGTGGCTGGGAAAGCCTGGGTGGAGTGATTACTTCCAACATTTCAGCAACTTCATGGGCCTCAAACCGCTTAGACCTGTTTGTACTTGGCACCAATAAAGCCATGTTTCACAAATGGTGGAATGGTTCAGTTTGGGGGCCGGTAGGTGGTATAGCTGTACGTCTTCATGTAAAAATACTTACTAACCCAACAAGCTTTACCTTTGACCAGATGCTGGCAGCCATGCGTGAAGTGTATGCAACTGCAGGTATAGCAGTAAATATTGCAAGTACCGAAGTTCTTAATCTGTCGAACCCAACACTGGCGCCGTTAAACGACGTGGATACAGGTTCCTGCACCATGGGTTCGGTTTCTGCAGAACAAACAGCTTTATCTAATTTCAGGGCAAATGCAAGTGCAATAGATGTGGTTGTTTATTTGTGCCGTTCGGTTTCCTGGAACAGTGGTTCGCTTAATGGTTGTGCATCTTTTCCGGCCAACAGGCCAATGGTTGTTGTAGCTTCGTATGCAAGCAGGTACACGCTGGGCCATGAGGTTGGACATGTTTTAGGATTAGCCCATGTTAATGATAATAATCGTTTGATGACGGGAAATGGTACCGGTAATATTACCAATCCGCCACCAGACCTTATTCAATCCGAAAAAAATACAATGATCGCAAGCCCATTCACTAATTAATCATTTTTAAATTTTATTTTATGCCATTTACAAGAGAAGAGCTTATCAAACTAATTGATCTTGATGAGCCTGATTACCCATCAATAATAACAAAACTTACAAAGGAAGATATTCCCATGCTGATTGAATTATCAAAAGATGCCAACCTGGCCATTGCAACAAAGGCAGTAAGTTGTCTGGGGCTGATGAATTCTGAAAATGCGGTAGCTGGAATAAAAACTGCTGCATTAAGCGCCAACCCTGTTTTGCGGGTTGCTGCTGCACATGCGCTTAAAAACTCAGCATCAATGCCATCGGCAGTACAATTGATAGATACATTGCTTGATGACCAGGATATTGGAGTAAGAAAATTTGCACTTAAAACGGTTCATCATGCCAATATCAGAAGCCTTAAAGCAAAGGTGCAGCAAATGAACGCAAAAGAAAGCACAGAATTAATGAAAGCATTATCCAACGAAGTGTTTTTGAAGATCAATCATTGATTTAATGAACTGTAAATTATGAAAGGGGCATTTATGATGTCCCTTTTTTAATTTAAAACAGTCCCAGTAACCATGTATAAATTATTTCTTCGCCCAGCTTATATAAAAGGGTAAGCGGTTAAGTTTAATAGCGCTATACTTTTCTTCCTTAGCTCCAAAACTGCTGTAAAAAAATGCCAGGCTTGTTATATCACTGCCTTCAAAATCTAAAAGTAAATTTTCTCCGGCATGGTCTTTTATAAAAGCATTGATGAGTGTATGTGAAGCACCCAGTGTTTTACCAATGGGATTATTGCCCACCATAATATAATAAGCCCTGTTGTGCGAAAAGAAAAAAACGGCCGATGCAATTAACTTTCCTTCTTTGGTATAAACCCCGTAGGTTGTTGCTTTTTTATCAGCATATAATAACTGGTACAGCTTTTCAAATTGCATAAAATCTGTTTCGGACATAGATGAAAAACTGGTTGCCTGTTCTTTGACCAGTTTAATTACTTCGGCAACTGCAATATTTTTATTGATATTTAATTGTAACTGTTCGGCCTTTTTAATATTTCGCTTTATATTATCCCGGTAAGTATGATATAAATTATCATAAGTTTCATTCAGGTTTAAAACATAATTCATCCTTTCGTATAGATCAAAATCATCTGACTTAAAAAAGTTGCCATGGTTGAAATAGATATCCCAATATTTAAATTTACCTGGTATAGCTTTTAAAAAATCATTTACCATTGCAGGCGTTACCAATTTACCAAATATGCCAAGGCAGGCTGTAAAGGCAGGCTGGTATAAATAATAAATACCATATTTTTTGTTCCAGGTAAGTGGCATTACAGCTTCGTAATCATTCCCGGAACCGGGTCCTGCGGAAAGCACCAGTGCATCCCAGTTTTTTGCCATGGCATCCAGGTAAAAAGAATAAGCATAGATCAAACCATTTGCGGCTTTGCTGATGCAGGCATCCCATTTTGTTTTGTTGATCTGTTGATATGTGAGGTAACTGATCTCCACAATCAAAATGGTATTTGTGGAATTATTCTCTTCAGGTTGATATTCTGCAGGTCAACGCTGAA
>JANNYY010000187.1:0-1965 GCA_031410355.1 Chitinophagaceae bacterium
CATTTGCGGCGCTTCGGCTTAAAGCCAAATTCAGGATATAAAGGAAATTGCAGCATGAAAGATTTCACTTCATCTTTTACTGAAGCAATTATATGGGCATCATCAAAATTAATAAAGATTTTATCAATAAAATCTACAACAGACTGCATGTGTTCTTCCTTCATGCCTCTTGTAGTAATGGCCGGTACACCAACTCTTATTCCGGATGTTACAAAAGGACTTTTATCATCGTAAGGCACGGCATTTTTATTTAAAGTGATGTGTGCTTTATCCAAAGTTTCCTGTGCTTTTTTCCCCGTGATGTTTTTATTGCGAAGATCAATAAGCATTAAGTGATTATCGGTACCGCCGCTGATGAGCTGGTAATCTTTTGCAACAAATGCTTTGGCCATGGCCTGTGCATTGCTGATGATCTGTTGTCCATAAGCCTTAAAATCTTCTGATAAAATTTCTCCAAAGGCAACTGCTTTTGCAGCTATCACATGTTCCAGCGGGCCGCCCTGCGTACCCGGAAATACAGCCAGGTCAAGTAATGAACTCATCATCCTTACATTTCCTTTCGGATCTTTTATTCCCCAGGGATTTTCAAAGTCGTTACGCAGCATAATGATACCGCCTCTTGGCCCACGCAATGTTTTATGTGTGGTGGAAGAAATAATATGGCAATGATCAAAAGGATCGTTTAATAAACCACTGGCAATTAAACCGGCAGGATGTGCAATGTCAGCAAAAACTACTGCGCCAATTTCATCTGCCACTGCACGGATGCGCTTGTAATCCCAATCGCGGCTGTAAGCAGAAGCGCCGCAAATGATCATCTTGGGTTTTTCTGCACGGGCTTTTGCTTCTAATTGTTCATAATCAACAATACCATCTTTGGTTACGCCGTAATGAAGCGCATGGTAGGTTTTTCCACTAAAGTTAGCAGGGCTGCCATGGGTAAGATGCCCGCCCATACTCAGGTCCAGCCCTAAAAATTTTTCTCCCGCTTTCATCACGGCAAGAAATACAGCACCGTTTGCCTGGGCCCCGCTATGTGGCTGAACATTTGCCCAGCTTGCATTAAATATCTTTTTTAATCTTTCAATAGCCAAGTTTTCAATTTCATCTACTACTTCGCAACCGCCATAATATCTTTTGCCGGGGTACCCCTCAGCATACTTATTGTTGGGTACCGTGCCCATGGCCTGCAGGGTTTGCAACGAAGCAAAATTTTCAGAAGCGATGAGCTCAATGCCGTTACGCTGACGTTGCAACTCCTGATCAATTAAATCAAAAACCAAAGTATCTTTTTGCATGATGCCTGTTTTAGAACCGCAAATATAAGCTGCATGTAGTATTTTACTGATTTGATTATTTAACGATTGTGCATATGATACCAAACTGAATTTCATTTGAGGTTGCTGTGCGTATGCTGAAATTCAGGAAAGCCTTTGTGGGTGGTCTTTTGGTACATACCGGTTGGACTCACGACAAAATCCAACCGGTATAAATGCCTCAATTATATAAAATGTATTACTTTCACACCCGTTTCAAGTTTTAAGAAAAACAGGATTGTAAACTAAATGTACTGCCCATGGCAGGTTAGTTTTAAACAATGAAGGCAATTATTCCGGTTGCGGGTGCAGGCACAAAACTTCGTCCGCATACATATACACAACCAAAAGCATTAATACCACTTGCAGGTAAAACAATACTCAGTATTATTGTTGACCAACTGCATGAGGCAGGTATTAATGACTTCATTTTCATTATTGGTTACCTGGGAGAGAAGATCCAGGATTACGTTCAAAAAAAATATCCTGAGTTAAACTGTCATTTTGTGCAGCAAAACGAAAGGTACGGTACGGGACATGCCATTAACTTAACCAGGGAACTGGTAGGCACCGATGAAGTATTGATTGTTTTGGGCGATACCATTGCCGATTACGATGTAAAAGAAGTGATCAATTCTCCATTTTCTAT
>JANNYY010000188.1:0-2462 GCA_031410355.1 Chitinophagaceae bacterium
AAAAAATATTACCAGCCCGGGTTTTGGGCATAATTTGTATTTGTTTGTAATTCACTTAAAGGTATCGGCCATACAAACCGGTAATCACTGTAAGGAAATGCAGCAATTGCTGTTGTATAGGTTGCACTACCGGAGGTACAGCTATACATAGCGAATGTAGATGCGCCAATACCAATCTTTGCAGGAATACCACCTGTAGTAAAGTTTACATCGGTTGCATTACGGTGAATATCGCCCCAACGTTTTCCTTCAGCTATAAACTCGATTCTTCTTTCATCTAATATTGCTTTAACTAATGCATTAGCATTTGCGAATGAAGCCGCAGTATATGTATTTACAGGAGGGGTTGTAAAATTCCCTGGCCCACCTGGCAAAGCCCTGTTACGTACTTCATTTAATAAGTAAAGAGCTTTGGCTGTAATACCATTCTGCCTGGCTTCGGCTTCAGCTAAAATTAACAGCACTTCTGCATACCGGATAAGGGGTGCAGGATCAGTATTGGTAGTAGCGTCTGTATATTTTGTAGTTAAATAATTAGCTGTTGCTCCCGAACCAATTAATCCCATAAGGTTTCTTCTCAGGTCATCACAACGAAAAGCCGGCAAATTATAAATTATAGGGCTTATCCTGATAATACCTCTTCCACCAATTGTTGTATTTGCATGCATGGAGGCTAAAGCCCCGTTTACACCAGCGTTATCAGTTGAAGCGTTTCTCATAGAAAAAATTGTCTCATTCCCCTGCCAGCCTGCAGGTGTAAATGGTGTAGATGGTGATGTTTCTAACTTCCAGCCACCAATGGGGCTTACAAACCCTGGATAAGCAAGTAAATTAGGCGTGGCAGGAACTAGTTTGTTGCCTTCAGCAATTACATTTGGCCAGTCTCCCATGTGCAGTCTTACCCGCATTTTTAACGCAATGGCTGCAGCCTTGGTTGCACGGTATGTTTTGTTAGCTGCAATATTTGCTAGGGTATTAAGCGGAGCAGGTGCAGTAGCCCCAGAAGCAGGCAAATTTGTTTCCGCAATATCAAGGTCTGCCAGTATTTTGTTATATCCGTCAGCAACGGTAGTTCTTGTTTTTGTTTTTGCTATAGCTGCTGTGGCATCGCTGTTAATACCAAAATCACGGTAAATAATGCCTAACATGCTGCCATTGCCATCACGGTAAGGGCGTGAAAAATGTAACAATAATTCATGATGGGCCATGGCCCTTAAAAAAAGGCATTCGCCAATATATTCAGTTCCTAAAGCGCCACTGATAATACCTTTGCTCACCGCTCCATTAACACCTTCAATGGTAAGGTTTGCCTTATTGATTAGGCCATATAACGATTGAAACATAAAATCGTTGTTAGCAGTAGTTGTATTAATACTTGATTCATAAGTAAATTGATAGAATGTAACAAAGGTTAACATATCTTCTCCTCTCATATCAGCCTGCTCTATGCTGGCAGCTCCAAAAGGATAGCCCCTTACAGCACCGCCTGAATAAAACCCGCTTTGTGCTGCATCATATACTCCGTTTACCGCCGCCTCTATTCTGTCGGGGCTTGTAAATGTAGTAACATCTGTTAAAGAATTATATGGCCCTATGTCTAAAACTTTTTTGCATGAGGTGTTTACCAGCAAGAGCAAGGCCGTAATAAAAACACCTGTAAATAATTTATTCATAACTGATTTCATTTTATAATTTTTAAAGCATTAAAATTAGAACCCAACGTTTACACCAAAAGTGAAAGTTCTTAACTGGGGTACAGAAGCATTATCTATACCAAGTTCTGATGTATTCTCCGGATCTATTCCTTTGTATTTTGTCCATACAAAAAGGTTTTGTCCCTGAACATACCAGCGCATGGTTTTTACAATGCCTTTTGATGCAGCTTCTAACCTTTTACTATCTAACATATAAGAAAATACCAGGTTCTGCAACCGTATAAAATCTCCTTTTTCAAGAAACCTGTCGCTGAGCTGGCCATTTAAATTTGAAAGGTTATCACGGCCATAATATAATTTAGGCACATTGGTAACCTGGCCCGGCTTTGTCCACCTGTCTAAAATTTCTATGCCGTTGTTTACAAATCCCTGGCTGTTCCATACTTCCTGCCTGCTTAAATTATAAACATAATTACCTCCGCTGTAACGGAAAAATACTTCCATGGTAAACTGGTTGTATTTAAATGTATTGGAAAAACCGCCATACCAGGTTGGTAGTGGCGAGCCAACAATATATCTTTCGCCTAAAGTTGTTGCTACGCCTAAATTTGGATCATCTTTATTTATAGCAAAATAATATCCTGCGGCAGCGCCTGGTACATTGTTATATTGAACCATAGAGCCATCTTTTTTATACCACATGGGGTTACCGTTGGCAGAATTTACGCCGGCATATTTGTAACCGTAAAATGAATTGATAGGTTCATTGAGCCTAAGAATATTAAAAGTTCCGGTATTAGGGCCGGC
>JANNYY010000189.1:0-4612 GCA_031410355.1 Chitinophagaceae bacterium
CTACATGGATTTTATGCACCGTGAAAAATTTGCTGCCAATGAAGAAATACAAAAATTATTATCGGGCATAATTGATACCACACAATCACCATTAGTAAATGCAAATATTTTATCAGAATATGTGTACAATAATTTTGAATACAAAAAAGGTGTTACCAATATAGAAACCAAAGTAGATGAAATTCTGAAATTAAAAGCAGGCGTTTGCCAGGATTTTGCACATGTATTACTGGTTATGTTACACATGATCAACATTCCGGCAAGATATGTAAGTGGTTATATTTGCCCTAAGGACCGTGAACTGCGGGGCGAAGGCGCAACCCATGCGTGGGTGGAAGCTTATATTCCCTTTTTTGGCTGGCTTGGGCTTGACCCAACAAACAACTGCATGGTAAGCGACCGCCATGTACGCCTGGCTATTGGCAGAAATTTTTCTGATTGTACACCAGTAAAAGGAACTTATAAGGGTTCATCAGAACATACATTGGAAGTATCGGTAGTAATTGATAATGGCGATCAAAAATCACGGAAGGATACTGATGCGGTTACACCCTTCACTTACACTTCTAAAAATCCGGCTGTTACTAATAACTCTTACCAGCGTTTCCTGGAAATGCAACAGCAGCAGCAACAGTAAAAAGACTGCATATTTAAATGAATTGCCAAACGCAAATAAATATTTAAATTTGGGTATGAAACAATAAATAAAATAAATGGATTACTCAACTTTACTTACAACTTTAGAAAACGGAATTTTTACCATCACCATCAACAGGCCCGATAAATTAAATGCACTCAATAAAACTGTTATTGAAGAATTGTCAGCAGCCATTGATGAAGTGATTAACAATGCTGAAATTAAATCGGCCATTATTACCGGTGCCGGCCCTAAGGCTTTTGTAGCCGGTGCAGATATAACCGAATTTTTAACCCTTGATGCCGCCGCTGGAAAAGAACTGGCACAAAAAGGCCAGGATATGGTTTTTACAAAAATTGAAAACGCACCCAAACCCATTGTTGCTGCTGTAAATGGTTTTGCATTGGGTGGTGGTTGCGAACTGGCCATGGCTTGTCACTTTAGATTAGCAAGTGAAAATGCAAAGTTTGGCCAGCCCGAAGTTAATTTAGGGCTGATACCCGGCTACGGCGGTACACAACGTTTAACACAATTAATTGGTAAAGGCAGGGCCATGGAAATGCTGATGAGTGCCAATATGATTGACGCAAACACCGCTTTGCAATACGGGCTTGTTAATTATGTATTACCTGCAGAAGAATTGTTGAACAAAACAAAAACTATTTTAGAATTAATAAATACCAAAGCACCAATGGCTGTGGCAGCCTGCATTAAAGCGACCAATGCTGTTTTTGATGAGACCAAAAATGGTTACCAAACCGAAATTGATGCTTTTGGTGATTGTTTTGCAACAGCAGATATGAAAGAAGGTACCACAGCCTTTCTGGAAAAAAGAAAAGCTGAATTCAAAGGAAAGTGATTTTATTTTTCAATCAACTTTTCATCAATAAGGTAAGCTTCCACTTCAGTTATCCCGGTTATTTCATTTTGCTGCATGATGGTTAATTCAATTGTATTCACCATCAGCGCTGGAAAACTGATGATCCTTTTTTTACCAATGGTAGTTCCATAAATCTCTTTCACCAACTCATCTTTGCTGTTAAATAGCAATAGCTTGAATTTACTGCAATGCTGCCCATTCGAAATATCTTCATGCAAAACAATGCAATTAATCTTTTTATTTTGTTTCGATTTCAACTCAACACCCACCGACTGCTCAACTGGTTCTGAAATTTGCTCAACAGTTTTGTAATTACCATCACACAATGCGGGTGCTTTTTTCAAAATACCATGAAAAAGGTGATAGGTGGAAGCATTTCTAAAAAGGTCTGTGGTTAGATTTTGTAAATACATTTTTCTAAACCCCAATAATGCAGCAGAATCAAATCCAGTAATCAACCCTCTCCCATCGGGCGGCACATTCAACAATAAATTAGCACCACGCCCAACACTTTTTAAATAAAGGTTAAATAATTGTTCAGGGGTTTTTACTTTATCATCTTCTGCTTTATGATAGAACCATCCCGGCCTGATGCTTACATCACATTCGGCCGGTATCCAGTTTTTGCCATTTACATTACCGGCATTTAAAGTATCCTGCTTTGGTGCGCCTGCACCTCGTGTAAATCCGGCAGTATCTAATGTGTTCCAGTTTGTTTTTCCGGCAATACCGTCTTCATTGCCGCCCCAACGGATATCAGGGCCAATATCGCTGAACACAAGGGTGTTTGGAGAAAGCTCAAGAACAGTTTTTTCAAACCTTTTCCAGTCATATACCTGGCGCTTTCCATTCGGCCCTTCGCCATTAGCTCCATCCCACCAAAGCTCCCAAACGGGGCCATAGTTTGTAAATATTTCGATCATCATATTTACAAACACATCATTGTATTTCTCAGTTCCATAATCAGGATGATTACGATCCCAGGGAGAGATATAAACTCCAAACTTCATTCCGTATTTCTTACAGGCTGCGGATAGTTCTTTCAGCACATCGCCTTTACCATTTTTCCATTTGCTTTCTCTAACAGTGTGTTTACTGAATTTACTGGGCCACAAACAAAACCCATCATGGTGTTTGGCGGTGATGATGATTCCTTTTGCACCGGCAGCTTTAGCAACACGGCACCATTGTTCACAATCTAAATTTGTCGGGTTGAATACTTCTTCCTTTTCATTGCCATGCCCCCACTCCAAATCGGTAAATGTATTGGGGCCAAAATGCATGAAGAGATAAAACTCCATACTATGCCAGGCAATCTGCTGTGGCGTTGGTTTTGACTGTGCCAGCAAATTGCAGCTAAAGGCAATAATAAGAATTATAAAAATTATTTTTTTCATGTATCACGCTTAATAAAATAAAAATGAGGCTGACAATTCTTGTTTTGCTCCTCCTTCGGTTTGTATCAATACTTTTAATTCGTTACCGCCGCCGCTGTCAAAATATATAACCTGTATTTTATGATACCCTTTTTTCAATGCAGCTTTACCTGATTTTTCAACCGTACCATGGTCTCCATCATTATCAACTACTTCTTCATCATCAATAAATAATTTACTGCCGTCGTCTGATGCTGTGTAGAAATTATAAATGCCATCTTTGGTTATTTTTATATAACCTCTGAATTCAAAAGCGAATTTATCTGGCCGTTTTTTATTGGCAACTGAAATAACTTCTGCAATACCCTCTGAAAAAAAATTTCCTGAAAATGCACTCACCATATTAATATTTTTATCCGGCTGGTAATACCTGTATTTAATGCCCGGCCGAACCACAGCTTCAATTCCTTTTTTCCATTCATAAATTTTTGCAGGCGCAACTACAGTAGTGCTTGGCAAACTGCCTGCCAGGTAGGCTTTTGCTTTAATAATACTTGTTTTATCAATGCTAAAAGGTTTTGTATATAATTTTGATTGAAGACCGGGCTCGGTACCATCAGTTGTGTAACGAACGGTTTCAATACCGGCAACTGAAAAACTGATAACCGGTTTAATTGCTCCATTTTCGTAGTCAACTTTAATGGCAGGTTTGGCAGCAAAATTTCCGTAGTTATCAATCTTTACAACAAAAGCATAAGGCGATTTAATTTTGTTGGGATTATAATCAGGCAGATCAATCACTACATCATCGGCCTGTTGATGCCAGTTTAATTTTTCTTTGGTAGATAAAAAGCTGATGGTTGTTCCGGCTGCAGGGTTGTTATTTTTCAATACCAGCTTTTTACCATCCGGGTATTTAGGAAAGATGGCATACAATGAATTTGTGTTCATGTTGTAAGTATAGAAAACTTCCTTAACCGCATAACCTGGATCAGGATCAACAGTAATTTTCAATAACATATCTCCACTCCTGTCTTTGTATTCCCGGTTGCCTGCACTCCACTGGCTGCTTTCTTTCCAACGTGTTGTGTTATAAATAGCTTCACCGTTTATCTTTAACCATTCGCCAATCTGCAATAATCTTTCCTGCATAATGGGCGGAATCTTACCATGTTCATCAGGGCCAATATCCAATAAAAAATTTCCACCCCGGCTTACTTTATCAATCAATTGCAGCACCAATGATTGTGCAGAGTTATAATCCCAGGCATCTTCTTCCCGGTTATAACCATAGCTGTAACCCATCCCCCTGCTCTCTTCCCAGTAATGATCTTCAAAATCCAAATCGGGTTGATATTCGGGGGTATAAATGCCTGCATGTTTAAAACGAATGCCGGAGCCCCATCTGTCGTTAACCACAATTTTTTCTTTTACCGGGCTTTCATTATACAACCAGCTTAAAAATTCCTGGCTCCTCCAGGTTTCTGCTGTTGCATCCCAGTCACCATCCGTCCAGAAAACATCGGGTTGGTAATTATTGATAAGGTCTTTCATTTGCGGCCAGGTATGCTCTGCAGCAAATTTGTTTTTATCTTTTAACCACAAAGGATTAAACCATTCGTACAACGAATAATACATACCGGCATGAACTGAAGTTTTGCGAACCGCTTTAAAAAGATCGCCCAGTAAATCCCGCTTTGGCCCCACATCAACTGCATT
>JANNYY010000190.1:0-11740 GCA_031410355.1 Chitinophagaceae bacterium
CTTATTTTTCGCCGGATAACCGGTTTTTATTTGTGCCTGATCTGGGGATTGATAAAGTGATGATCTATGCATTTGATGATGTTACAGGAAATCTTACGCCGGCCAAACAAGCCTATGCACAATCAAACGCTGGCTCTGGGCCCAGGCATCTTTGTTTTCACCCTTCAAATAAATATGCTTATTTAACAGAGGAGTTAAGTGGTACTGTGCTTGCTTATAAATTTAAAAACGGCAGGCTTAAAACAATACAACGTATAAGCAATATGCCCGTGGGTGATACCAGTTTAGCAGGCACTGCAGATATTCATGTTTCGCCCGATGGTAAATTTCTGTATGCCTCTAACCGGGCAAATGCTAACAGCATTGCTATTTTCAGCATCAATGCAAAAAACGGGAAATTGTCGCTTATCGGCCATCAGTCAACACTTGGTAAAACTCCCCGCAATTTTAATTTTGATCCCACTGGAGAATTTTTACTGGTGGCTAATCAAAACAGCGATGAGATTGTAATCTTTAAAAGAGATAAACTAACCGGGTTACTTACGGATACAAAAAACCGTATAGATGTGGGAAAGCCTGTTTGTTTAAAATGGATACCGGTACAATAAAAAATACTTAATATTACTTGTCAACTTCAACTGCCGCTCTTTTTTGCTGTTGTATAATGATATCCTGTAAATAGGGCGTTGCCTGTTGCTGAATGGCTGACTCCGGTATATCAAGAATATGCGGATCGTTGATGAGTTGCAGCCAGGGCTTTGCAGCGCCGAAAGGATAAGCCCCAAAAACTATAACAGGTGTACCCTTTGCAGCAATGCTGTCGTCTTTTGCTAATATCCACTGATCGGCCCAGTCGTATAAATAACGGGCATCTTTTTCCTGTAAGCGCAGGCAGGAATGTGAAGCAGGGTATCCCGGCAATTCGTATTGGTGGAAGCCAATACCCAGTTTATTTTCAATATTAAAATTCCATTTCAGGTCCCACTCATCATTAAAAGTACTGGTAGTTTTTTCTGCCTTCCAGTTGGTGTAATAAAGGCCGGTTGGCGTGGGGTCTGCTTTCCTGCCCATATTCGTTGGGCCTGCATAAACAAGTTCTCCCATTTCATAAGCACCAAAGCTTTGAGCAGGATATGAAAAGAAAATGATCTTTTTAATGTCTTTAAGATAAGCAACACTTAAAGGGAAAGGAAGATAAAATTCCACATCTCCGGTTATATCGTTGGGTACTAATATAGAATCCATTTTTGCAAAATTGCTGCTGTCTGTACGGTTAACTGCCAGTAAAATATTTAGTTGTAATGCAGTGTTGTTTTTCTTTAGCCATTCTTTGGCATTTTCAAAATGATAACCTGTGTTTGCAGGCTTAACCCTTTTCCGCTGCACTTTATTTGCAGCCTGCTTTTCAGCGGGCTGATGACAACTGGTGAAAACAAAAATGCCCAGAAAGAAAATTATAACGATATTGATTTTACGCATGTTGAATGTTGTTTATGAAATATTTGAGTACATTCCTTGTTGGCAAAGGTTATGCCACAAAAATCATTTACGTTACCTGCCAAAAAAAATATCAACACTGTTTACATTTAACAGATAACCTATACTTGTTATACCTATCTTTAATTTTAAAATCTTAAATCATTATTTTGTATGATTTTAATACTATTGCTTTTTGTACTTATTATCGTTGGATGGGTTTCTTATTATACCTCCGCTTCCATTTATAGAAGCCTTGTAAAAAATGAGAATAAAAATGCAAGGGTTTTCCAGGTTTTGGCTTTTTTGCTGATGTTTGCAATACTGCTGGGGCTTATTTTTTATTTTATTGCAAACAATTTAGCTTTTCAACGCTAAACTTACATGCCTTACATTCATTTTACTTATCAGCCATTCGGCAAAAAACAGGTTGGGTACAAAACCCATCCAGGCATCAATCATATATAAAACCTGGGGGTCTATATTAAATGAGTTGGATAATATGATCTTCCACAATCTTAATGTAATGGCAGAGCAGGTTAGTGCATAACTGCGTATCATAAACCTTTTGTGTGCTTTTATATCTTTAGCCTTTATGGCAACAACCGCTTTATACGTAAACCAAAACCATAAACAATCTAAAATAATAAAAGCAATTTTTGATGGCAGATGCCCATTGGCATAAAAAGCCATGATCATACCAGCAGGAAAATTTATGAGCATTACATTATAGGCATACATTTTACCAATGAACCGGTGTAATTTTTTATGTTGCCTTAATACATAGGTGGAGAATTGTGTAAACCCGGCGCATAATGTAAAAATGCTGGAAAATACATGCGTATAAAATGCAATTCTCCATATTTGTATATCCAGGTATTCCTGTTTAAACCTAAGAAATCCCACATCGGTTTTAAAACTAAAATATTGAGAAATAGCAAGCAGCATGGCAAAAGTAGCCGCACATAATAAAAAATAAATGAAGATATTTTTGCTGATATTTATGATGTCTGTTTTCAAAAAAAGGAACATATTAAAATAGCAGAATTAATTAATAACAAAGATAGTTGCTGCTGCAATGTGGTTGCTTTTTTATATAGCTCAGCCAATGCCCAATTAAAAGTACTGTACTCCAAAGCTGCATTATTTTTATTTTTGTTGTAAGATTTGTTTAAATTCACTTGAAAAACCTGTTAAAGCAGATTTTCTATTTTTCTTTTATGAACAAATAATTTCTGTACCACAATGGCCGTTGTAGCAATTAAACCAGTGAAATTGAAAACCTTTAGTATTACAATACCGTATATGATGACAAAAAAAATAGAATTAGAACAGGGATAGGGCAAAAGTTAACGATCAGGAGGAAAAGTATAGCCACATAGTACATTGCTGGTTAAAATATTATATCAGCATGAAAATAAAAAATTTGTATAAAAAATAATATGTTGACCGATAAAGAATATATAGATTCAGGTGTATTAGAACAGTACGTTTTGGGTATTGCCAGTGCTGAAGATGCATTGGAGGTAGAAATGTTGGCTGCTGCTAACCCAGCCATACAGGCAGAAATTGAAGCGATTGCCCGGTCATTGGAAATATTTGCGGGGGCTGAGGCTGTTAAACCTAACCCCGTGATAAAACCTTTTTTATTAGCCACCATTGATTATACAGAAAGATTAAAAAGCGGGGAGCCTGTTTCTGATCCGCCAATAGTAAATGAAAATTCCCGGTTGGAAGATTATGCAGAGTGGTTAAACAGGGCTGATATGATATCTCCGGGTACTGAAGATGTCTTTGCAAAAATAATTGGTTATTCCCCTGCCGCAATTACTGCCATTGTATGGATAAAGGATTATGCGCCCCAGGAAGTACATGATAACGAACATGAAAAATTTCTTATTGTTGAAGGTTCCTGCGATATCGTTGTTGGCGATAAAGTGCATCAGTTTGTTGCGGGTGATTATTTTGCCATTCCGCTTCACGAAAATCATATGGTGAAAGTTACATCCACCATTCCCTGCAAAGTTATTTTACAAAGAGTTGCTGCCTGATAAAAGTAGCTGATAAAATAATGGATCTCCAAAAGTTTCTTAACAACAAAGAAGTTAAAGCTAAAGAAAAAACAATAGCCCTTAGTCAGTTGCTTCTTGACGGTAAACTTATTATTGATGAACTGATTGATTTTGCCCAAACCTGCAAAGATCCTGCTAAAGCCACCTGCATTGAGGCAATAGAATTTGCAACAAAGACTGAACCCGAAATTGCAACTTTAGCCTGCCTTAACTTTCTATCCCAAACCCTGGCCGAAAAAGCACCAAGGATAAAATGGGAATCTGCAAAAGTAATTGGGAATATTGCACATCTCTATCCTGCTAAGTTAGCAGAGCCCATAAAAAATTTACTCATTAATACTGAACATTCCGGCACAGTTGTAAGATGGAGTGCAGCATTTGCATTGGCACAGATCATAAAAATAAAATCATCTTTTAATAAAGATTTGATCCCTGCCATTGAATCTGTCTGTAAGCATGAAGAAAAAAACAGTATCAGGAAAATTTATATGCAGCCACTAAAAAAAGAAAAAAAATAAATCCTTCCAGGCAAACTCTTTCAGAGTGGCGTTATCCTGTTTCAGGAGTTCTTTCATTAAATAAAATAAACCATTCCAGTAAATAAATAAAAACTTCCTGTTTTGTTTTTTAAAGCATTAAATTTATTGCTTAAACCATACTTATGTACATCAAACTAACTGCTATCTTATTCCTGTTTATTTTATTGTCGTGCAATTCAAATAATAAAACCGATACAAATTCTGTAAATACAGAAACGACAACAACCACTGATACAGAGGCTCAAAAAAAAGCACTCAACGATCAGTCACGTGCCTGCATTGCACTGATGAACGCCCTTGAGCCTGATATGAATGCTGCTTATGCCGCAGGTGATGCTGCAACTGCACAAGCCATTAAAACGCGTATTGACAGCGCTGCTACGGAGAATGCCAAAATAGGACAATTACTAATGGCATTGGAGAAATAAAACAATTCTTTTCAATTGTTACTATCGCATTATTGGGTGCATTTATAATCGTCGCAAGGGTTGCTAACTTTTGAAGAGTTCATTTCAACTTATTAATTCTCTAATGAAGGTTGGCAACCTTTAATCCCTTGCGGCAATTTCAAATGCACCTTTAATTTTCCAATCCATCCCACAAATAATTCTTACATTTAGTAATAAAATTTCTGCGCATGAATGATGAACATAAATGTGGTAAAGACAAACAATCATCGCTGCATACAGCCCGGCGGGATTTTTTAAAAAAATCTTCGCTGCTTACTGCCGCCGCATTTACCCCGGCTGCTTTGCTTAAAGCCGGTGCAGATCATTTTGATGATAAAGCTGCTGCATTATTTGAACAAAAATCTTTACAGTTAGAAGTTAATGGAAAAGAATATAATCTGGAGGTAGAGCCCAGGGTTTCGCTGCTCGACCTGCTGCGGGAAGAATTAAAACTTACGGGTACAAAAAAAGGTTGCGATTTTGGGCAATGCGGTGCCTGCACGGTACATGTTGATGGTAAAAGAGTTTTAAGTTGTATGAGCCTGGCCATTATGCAAAATGGAAAAAAAATCACTACAATAGAAAGGCTTGCCAAAGGAGAAGAACTGCACCCGGTGCAACAGGCTTTTATTACGCATGATGGTTTTCAATGCGGGTATTGCACACCCGGGCAGATCATGAGCGCTGTTGCCTGCATCAGGGAAGGGCATGCAAATTCAGCAGAAGAAATAAGAGAATTTATGAGCGGGAACATTTGCCGTTGCGGGGCTTACCCAAATATTGTAAATGCCATCATGGAAGTAAAACAAAAAGGAGGCACTATATGATCAACTTCGACTACATACGGCCCTCTACTGCAAAAGCTGCCATTGATGCAATAAATAAAGATGCCGCAGCACAATTTATAGCAGGTGGTACCAACCTGGTTGACCTGATGAAAAGAGGAGTGGCCAATCCGGAAAAATTAATTGACATTAACCAACTGCCGTTAAAAAATATTGAAACCATAAAAGGGTTTATCCGCATCGGTGCATTGGTTTTAAACAGCCAGCTTGCTGAACATAAAACTATTGTTGAAAAATTTCCACTGCTTTCGCAGGCATTACATGCAGGAGCATCGCCACAGATACGCAATATGGCTACCGTGGGTGGCAATATGTTGCAACGAACCCGGTGCCCGTATTTTTATGATACAGTTTTACCATGCAATAAAAGAGACCCCGGCAGTGGTTGCGGCGCCATGGAAGGTTATAACCGTATGCATGCCATATTTGGTGCATCAGACAAATGCATTGCTGTACATCCCAGCGATATGTGTGTGGCACTTGCCGCATTAGATGCAGTGGTTATTGTAAGCAGCAGTAAAGGCGAACGGCGTATTCCTTTTACAGACTTTCACCGCCTGCCCGGCAATGATGCTGCAAAAGATAATAACATGCAGCGTGGCGAACTGGTCACGGCTGTTGAGATACCAGATAATAGTGCGTTCGCAAAAAATGCAAAATATGTTAAAGTGCGTGACCGCAGTTCCTATGCTTTTGCACTGGTATCAGTAGCCGCAGCATTGCAACTGAATGGTAAAACAATTAAAGATGCCCGGCTGGCAATGGGAGGGGTAGCACACAAGCCATGGCGCTTAACTGCAGCAGAAAATTTCCTGAAAGGTAAAAATGCTACAGCAGAAATTTTTCAACAGGCTGCAACAATTGCCATGAAGGATGCAAAGTCTTACGGGCAAAATCATTTTAAATTAACACTGGCGCCCAATACAATCGTGCAAGCATTGTTATCGGCAGCCGGCATATCTTAAATATTATGGCAGAGTTTTTTTATAATGATGATGACAGGGTAACGGGCAGAGACGTTGTAACCGGCAAAGCAAAATATGCTGCTGAGCATGATATACCCGGTATTACTTATGGCGTACTTGCCGGAAGTACAATTGCCAATGGTAACATATCTGCAATAGATACAAAGGCAGCAGAAAAAGCGCCGGGAGTTATTGCTGTTATCACACATTTGAATGCACCACCGGTACCGGGATATGAGCCTGATAAAGAACCTGCAAAACTGCCGGCGGGCGGAAAAGGATTGCAGGTATTCAGCGGGCCAAAAATTTATTTTAACGGCCAGCCCATTGCACTGGTAATTGCAGATACTTTTGAACGGGCTACTTATGCGGCCTCTTTAATAAAGGCACAGTATGATAAAATAACGCCTCAAACAGATTTTACACAGGCAGGTAAAAAAGTAAATGCGGTGGAAGGCCCAAGGTTTAAAGACGGTGTACGTGGTGATGCTGAGGCTTACAAATCTGCAGCATTTAAAGTAGAAGCGGAGTATTCCATTCCTATTGAAGTGCATAATCCCATGGAGTTACATGCCATCATTGCCAAATGGGATGGAGAGGATAAAGTAACGGTGTATGATAAAACACAGGGTGTAAAATCTACCCAGAAAAGCATTATGAGTGCCTTTAAATTAAAGGAAGAAAACGTGCAGGTGTTTGCGCCTTTTGTTGGGGGCGGCTTTGGCAGCGCTTTACGTACCTGGCCTCATGAAATTGCAGCTTTGCTGGGCGCAAAAAAAATTGGAAGGCCTGTAAAATTGGTACTTACCCGTAACCAGATGTTTTTGATGGTGGGTTACCGGCCATATACCCTTCAAAAGATTGGTATTGGTGCAACTGCTGATGGAAAACTTACGGGTATTTCGCATGAAGCAGATTCCATTACTTCCATGTATGAAGTTTTTACAGAAGGCTCGGTTAACTGTTCTAAAATTATGTATGCATGCCCCAATGTGCTTACACGTTATCATGTGTATCCATTTAATATAGGCACACCAACGTGGATGCGTGGGCCGGGAGAAGCAACGGGTACTTTTGCACTTGAATCGGCGATGGATGAACTGGCTTATAAACTTAATATTGATCCGTTGGAATTGAGGTTAATAAATTATGCTGAAACTGATCCCGAAACCGGCAAACAATATTCAAGTAAATATTTAAAAGAAGCTTTTGAACTTGGATCAAATGCCATAGGCTGGAAAAAACGTAACCCTGCCCCACAATCAATGAAAGAAGGAAATTTACAGGTTGGTTATGGCATGGCAACCGGGGTATTTGGTGCATACCGTGGCGTTGCCAAAGCTGTTGCTAAAATTTATGCTGATGGAACCCTGCTGGTACAAAGCGCTGTAAGCGATAGCGGACCCGGTACTGCAACAGCAATGGTAAAAATTGCGGGTGATGCTATGGGAATTGCTTCCGGTAAAATAAGTTTTGAACTGGGGGATTCAGGGTTACCACCGGGGCCTACGCAGGGTGGTTCAGCCACAACCTCTACGTTAGGTTCTGCAGTGTTTGATGTTTGTCAATCACTAAAACAAAAACTGGGCGAGCTTGCCATTGTAAATCCTGCTTTTGCCGGGTCATCACTGCACATTATTAAACCGGCAGATCTTTTATTTGAAGGCGGATATATAACCCTGGCATCAGATAAAACAAAGAAAATTTCTTATACAGATCTTTTAAAAGAAAATAAATTTAGCCAGCTTGAAGCTACAGAAGAATCGAAGGCAGATAATAAAATGAAAGACCTGGTTGCCTATTCTTATTCAGTACATTTTGTAAAAGTGCTGGTGAATGCGGCAACTGGTGTTGTAAAAATTGATAAAGTGGTGATAGCGGGTGATGCTGGAAAGATCATCAGTCCTAAAACTGCAGAGAGCCAGATGATAGGTGGGGCGGTAGGGGGCATTGGTATGGCCTTGATGGAAGAAGGGGTGCTTGATAACCGCTATGGCCGGTGGGTAAATAATAATTTTGCAGATTACCATGTACCAGTTCAGGCAGATGTGCCGCACATTGAAGCGTTATTTGTAAATAAACCGGACTATAAATTAAATCCTGTTGGCGCAAAAGGCATGGGCGAAATTGCGTTGATTGGTTTTGCTGCTGCAGTTGCCAATGCTGTGTATCATGCTACAGGCAAGCGTATCAGGGAACTGCCCATTACGCCGGATAAGCTGCTTTGATTTTTTTCTTTATTAAATACGAAATTTCCCAACGGTTCTGCATATTATTAACGGGTATTGCTGGATTGTATTCTTTTTTCTATCTTGATGAAAATAAAAAATTATGCAACGGGCCGCTCAAATATTTTTATTTATTACGGTAATTATCTGGGGTACATTAATAGGTGGAATAATGTATTCACATATAGTTTTCTTTCCCGCCTATCTTTCTCATTTGCCTCAATCAACAGCACTGATCAATGGCCCTTATGGCTTAAAGGATGAGGCTTTCTGGATGCTTATTCATCCTGCAATGATTTTATCCATCATCATTACAATATTATTAAACTGGAAAGCGGCAAGCAGGCGTAAGTATATTCTTATCCCGTTATTTATTTATGCTTTAACTATTACAGCCACCTTTATTTATTTTGTGCCTGAATTAATGGCTTTTGCAAAGAGCGACCAGGCCAGTTCAACTTCGTCGGCTGAATGGTTACAAAGAGGCCGGCAATGGCAATACCTTAGTTGGGTGAGGGGGTTTTTTATGTACGTGGGTTTTGTATTGCTTTTGATTGCACTTGCTAAAAAGCCAGCCGCCGGTACTGCTCATTCATAAAGTTTTCCTCAAAATAAAAAGGCCCGTTATTTCACGGGCCCTGATAAACAATAAAAATGTTTTATCTATTTTACAGTATCTTTCTTTGTTGGGTCTGCAACCATAGGCATTGCCGGCGGCGGAGTACCCATCATTTTCATCATATCATTTGGTTGTACAAAACTCCAGTGCTCAACAGCTTTGCCATCTTTAAATTTTGATAATTCAATGGCGTTCATATCCATTTTATCACCGGGCTTATATCCCATCATGGCTACTTTAGCTGTGCCTGTGTAGCGGCTCCAACTCATCACATATTCATCATCGGCAAGTTCTTTAAGGATCTCGGTTTTATCATTTTCGCTCCCTGCTGCCCATTTCTCAAACTGTGCCTTAATATTGGCAATGCCTTTTACATCGCCAGTTTCGCCGCTATGATCAACAGCATCCTCCGTAATATAATCTCCCACTTTACTAAAATCCTTTGTATCAAAGGCTTTTTGAACGCCATGCATGGCATCCAGGTTCTTTTTTGCAGTTGCAGAAAGTCCTCCTGAATCATTGTTGCACGAAATGCAGAAAACGCCAAGCAATACTAATGGCGTAAAAAGTAGCTTTTTCATAATAGTTTTATTTTTGGTGAATAATTAAAAACGATCTGGCAGATAATACGGACGGTCAGGAATTTTTTACAGGATACTTAATTATGAAAATGTGCGTTAAGCTAAAAAAAATTTACAGAAACTGCAATCTTTGAATTAATTTTTAGCCTGTTAGCATTTTTATTAAAATTACCCGTTTGATACTTTTATAACCTGGCCCGGCTTACTAAAATGAACAATTGAAGCTGGGTGTGCAGGATCTTCTTTAATATCTACAACATGTGTCCTTGAAATATTTAAGATATCCCATTGCATGTGTCCGCAAATCTCTAACCAGAGATTTTCGTAATAAATATTAGTTTTAAATTCTTTCAACTGATGAAAAATAGACATTTTATTAAGGCTGATAGTTTCTATTTCGGAATAGAAGGGGATAAAATTATTGAGGATATGAGTAGTATTTTCATTCCTGATATTAAGGTAAAATTTATGCAGGTTTTTATTACTCTGCACCATATTATAAAAACTGAGAATTTTATTTTTAGAGGATAATTTGCGCTGTAATTCTTCTATTAACATGTTATTGCAATAAACCGAAAGCGGCGCCGGTATATTGGGTATCAGTAAAAGATCGGATGCATGAAAAATATTCTGGTGCAGTTGAAACCTTCCGGGCGAACAGTCAATAAGGCACACATCATAATCATCGGCCACTTCATCAAGGGTAATGTTTATCAGATCGTCATTCAAAAAATTAAGCGCAGTTATTCTCGATGCCTTATTCATAAACTGGTCCGAGAATTTTGAATCATTACTGATAACATCTATCTGGTAAGTATCGGTATGATGTATAACATCATAAATGGTTATGTAGCGGTCAAATAACCTTTCGTGGGTGTTGTCGTTTTTGTTTTCCTGGTTAAAAAAATAACTGCTGCCACCCTGCGGGTCCATATCCCAAAGTAAAACACTAAACCCTTGCTTGGCAAGCATACAAGCCAGGTTTACCGTGGTGGTTGTTTTGCCCACACCTCCTTTAATATTGTAGAGTGCAATTTTTTTCAATCCTTAAAGCTAATACCTGAATTTCAATTTTACTAACAATTTAATAACAATTTTACAGGTATTTTTTTAGCAGGCATAATCTTTAAGTGTAGTTTTTCCTGGTTTTACAGCATCAATGCTATTATATTTTTCCAGTATTTTTTAGTTTTTTTTATTCAATACTTGCAAAATATTGTTTGGTTTTTATAAACCTGATGAGCTGATAAATTAAAAAACCAAGGGGTGCCAGCATAATGGTTACCAGGAAAACGGGTATTAATACCCAGAACCTGATGCCGTTTTTTGCTGCATTATTTTTTATCCAGATGCCGGCCAAAAGGTCAAATGCCATAATATGTGCCCAGCCTGCATTAATTAACCAGGGGTTGGAAAATACTTTCATTACGCCATCAAATGTCATAAAACTGGCAGGGCCGCCTGCTTCGGCAATATGGCCAAAATTGAAATAAGTATAAAGTATGGCGAGCAGGGTTATAACGATACCTATCACAAATTTATCGGTAAACTTCCAGAAAGGACTTAGTATAATTAGTGATAACCACCCAATTGCCGTAATGATATTCATCATTAAAAAAAATGATTCTGCTGACATAGTTTTTATTTTTTAAATGCTGATAAAATAAACTGCTTACATGAATAAGCTACTCTTCCATTTCCATTTGTTTTGATGAATCAAAACAAACGACAAAATTATTTGGGAACGATTGTTCGGTAATACCTGTGCCCATGCCCACTCTTCCCGGTGCACGGCGCACATTTTTTAAGCGAAGTATGCCAGCTACAAATTCGGAGATGGTAACTGCATTTATGTATTTTCCATAACATTCATGCAGGGCATAGCCGTAATTCATATAAATGGCATACTTCGCTTAAAAAATGTGCGCCGTGCACCGGGAAGAGTGGGCATGGGCACAGGTATTAC
>JANNYY010000191.1:0-6342 GCA_031410355.1 Chitinophagaceae bacterium
CAAAGCAGGGAATGATATAAATCAGTTAATTGAATTTTGGCAATTGTTACTTTTATTCATCAGAAGAAATACCAGGCAGAGCACCAGTTTTTTGAAATGTTGTTCTTCCAATAAACTTAAGCCTGAATTTTTGGAGATAAAACTATTCTGACCAGTTATGAATAATTATTTATTACATGATTTTCAGGGCATCGCTGCAGAAGCGGATGAAGCGTTTGATCTGTTGCAATTACGATTTACCCAACATTTTTACGAGATCTTTTTAAATGATTTTGCAGAAAAGACCGTCGTAATTATACCGAGTCTTTCGCTCGATCGGGAAATGCTTAAAACAGTACGGGGAGCAATTTACTATGAAGAGCGCATGTTGTGTATGTTACTGTTGCTGCGCATGCCACGCACCCGTGTTATTTATGTAACCAGCGTACCTGTGGACAACAGGATCATTGATTATTACCTGCACCTGCTACCCGGCATTACGCCTTCCCATGCAAGAGAACGCCTTACCCTGCTGAGCTGCTATGATGCATCTGCCCGTTCACTAACAGAAAAGATACTGGAAAGGCCGCGGTTGATCAAAAGGATTATTGAGCACATAGTAGCGCCGGAGATGACGCATATGGCCTGCTTCAATGTTACCGGCCAGGAGCAGTCACTGGCGCTGGCATTGAACATCCCGATATTTGGATGCGATCCGAAATTACTTGAACTTGGAACAAAAACAGGCAGTCGTATCTTATTTAAAAAAACAGGTATCCCTTTACCAACAGGTATTGAAGGTCTGCAGGATGAAGCTGATATTATTGCTGCATTGGCACAACTGAAAAAAAATAATCCTTCACTAAAAAAAGCGGTTGTTAAAATGAATGATGGGTTTTCCGGTGAAGGCAATGCGGTATTTTATTTCAATGAACTTGATGCCTCCGATGAGCATTTGGAAAAATGCATTTTTAAAAATTTATCACAATCACTGAAAATTGTTGCCCAACACGTTACAATACATCAATACCTGTTTAAATTCAAAAGCATTGGGGGTATTGTAGAAGAATTCATAGAAGGCGACCAAAAAGAATCTCCCTCTGTTCAGTGCCGCATTAATCCATTGGGCGATACAGATATCATTTCAACACATGACCAGTTACTGGGGGGCGAAAGTGAACAGGTATTTCTCGGTTCATCATTTCCGGCAAATACTGAATATACTGCGGAGATATCTGCCATGGCTAAAATAGTAACCGATGAATTGCAAAAAGAAGGGGTGCTGGGCCGGTTCAGCATAGATTTTATTTCGGTAAAACAACCTTCAGGCTGGAAGCATTATGCCATTGAGATCAACTTACGCAAAGGGGGCACAACGCATCCTTTTATAATGCTGCAGTTCTTAACCGGTGGAACATTCAACTGGCGTACGGGTTTGTACATGATGCCCGATGGGCAAACGAGATGCTATTTTGCTTCCGACAATGTAGTGAACGAAAGATACAAAGGGTTAACCCCACAAGACCTGATGGATATTGCCATGTGCAACCAGGTTCAATATAACAGCAGCAGCCAGACCGGGGTAACGTTTCACATGATCGGTGCTTTGTCGCAGTATGGAAAATTGGGATTGGTATGTATTGGCAAAACACATGCAGAAGCAAAAGCATTTTACATTACTACCCTTGCCGTGCTGGATAAAGAATGTTGCAGTTGATCAATTAACTGTTGAGTTCAATCTTCATTTTCTTTTAAAGTATTTCCAGGCCTCTATCCAAAAAGTACTTAGCAGCGCAACCGCAAAACAAATTAATACATCGGAAGGCGTGGTATTATTCAGCCTGAATAAATGCTGGATATGCGGCTCGCAGAGGAAACCAGCGATGAACAGTACACTGATGCCGCTGATCAGCCACACTAAATTATTTTTATATTTTATTGTGGTAAAAACACTGTAATAAAACGAGCGGTTTGCCAATGTGAGAAATATATTGCTGAATAAAAGTGTGATGAAGATGACTGTGCGTACTGTAATTTCATCAGCCAGTTGATGGATGTAATAAAAACCAATCCCCAGGCAACCGGCTGCAATCACCAGCCCCTGTACAATACTTATACCCAATTGCCTGCCTGATAAAAAAGTACTTTCCTGTTTGCGTGGTGCACGCTGCATGGTACCGGCTTCCATTGGTTCATTTTCAAACATTATTGAACAGGTGGGACCCATGATGAGTTCCAAAAAGATGATATGTATGGGCGAAAAAATATCGGTGTATTTCCAAAATAACAACAGCGGCATGGTGACGATGAGGAGTATGGGTATATGGATAGACACGATGTACTGGATGGCCTTCTTCAGGTTATCATATATCTTCCTGCCAAGGGCCACAGCTTCGGTCATGTGGCCAAGATCATCGTCAGTAAGGATAAGTGAAGCTGTACTTTTTGCCACTTCGCTCCCCCGAATACCCATCGCAATACCGATATGGGCGGCTTTCAACGCCGGGGCATCATTTACGCCGTCACCGGTCATGGCAACGATCTCGCCGTTATCACGCAAAGCTTCTATCACTTTTAATTTTGCTTCAGGAAACATTCTTGCAAAAATATTTACCTGCTTTACTTTTTGCCGCAATCCCTTTTCATCAAGCTGCAGCACTTCTTTACCTGTTATTACCTGGTGGTTATGCGGCAACTGCACCTGCGTAGCGATGGCAATTGCGGTTTCTGCATAATCCCCGGTGATCATCTTTACTGCTATGCCTGCTTCATTCAGTATTTTGATGGTTGCGGCAATATTTTCTTTAGGCGGATCATAAAAAGCCACCATTCCCAAAAACTCAAATTCAAATTCCTGCTGCGATAGCGGCCATTTTTTTGCCTCCCATTTTGCTTTGCCAACACCCAGCACGCGGTAGCCCTGCCTGGCGTAGGCAAGTGCCTGTTTTTCAATACCCTTCAAAAAGTCAACTGGTAAATGGGATTGCTGCAGGATGGCCTCCGGCGCTCCTTTGGCTGCGATGATTGTTTCGCCCATTTCATTCTTAAAGATATGTGTCATCATGGGTGGCCTGCCCCCCACAGGATATTCATGTACCTGTTTAAATTCATCCCGCCTTTGTATTCCGCAGGTTGATTCATACAATTCATGAATAGCTTTTTCCATCGGGTCAAACGGTTTCGTTTCGCTGGCCCACATGGCATATTCAATCAATATGGCGGGCAATTCTTTTACCGCAGCAGCATCAACTGAAATTTTACCAACTGCATCATAGAGGTACGCGATACTCATTTTATTTTTTGTAAGCGTGCCTGTTTTATCAACGCAGATCACCGTTGCAGCGCCCAGGGTTTCCACGTACTGGGGTTGCTTTACAATAATATTATTGCGAAGCAGGCGAAATGCCCCCAAGGCCATGAATGTACTGAAGGCAACGGGTATCTCCTCCGGTATCACCGACATGGCGAGCGTAAGCCCATGCAGAAGCGCATGAACAAAATTCTTTGATTCATAATAATTATACGCAAACACAAGCAGGAAGGCAATGCTCCCAAACCAAACCATGTATTTTACAAATGATGCAACCTGTTGTTGCAGGGGCGTTTTGATGACAGTGATCTCCTGGAGTGAAAGGCCGATCTTTCCAAACATAGTATTGGCACCCGTTTCCGTAACCTGTATTATGGCACTGCCGCTTACTACCAGGCTGCCTTTATATACATTAAAATTATTGTCAGCATTTTTTATTACAGGTAAAGATTCGCCCGTAAGCAATGATTCATTTATTGACAGGTCGTTGGCTTCAAGAATCAGCCCGTCTGCAGGTACTATTTCACCCTCTTGAAGCAGCACGATATCATGCTTCACAATTTCTTCCGTAGCAATGCTTAGCCGCTGCCTGTTACGCAAAACATTAGCCCGCGGCGCCGATAATTTTCTTAAAGCCTGTATTGCTTTCCTGCTGCGATAGTCCTGGTAAAAAGAGATGCCCGACACCATCATGATAGCAACCACCATGATAACCCCTTCCTGGAATTGCCCCACCACAAAATAAACTGTACAGGCAATACACAACAGGATGAACATCGGTTCCAGGAGGATCCCTTTCAGTACGTGCAACAAAACCTTGTCTTCCTTCAGTTCAATGGCATTGCTGCCAAACTGTTGCCTTGATGCCGCCACCTCGTCTTTTGTAAGGCCGGTATAGTGTTTTGGGTCGTCCATCAAAAATGAGCATTATTTTAAAGTCCTCTTTTTCCCGCACTGATATTACTCAGCAATGTAACAAATAATACTATGCTGATGCTGCTTGCAGGCATCAATATGGCTGCCAACAGTGGAGATAATCCGGCGGAAACCGCGAAAGAAAGTCCAACGATATTGTAAAGAATAGAAAGCATAAAACTGGCGGCAACGATCTTCTTCCCCGTTTTTGCAAAGGCGAGGAATTTATCCATGAGTTTCACACTATTGCCGTCAAGGATCGCATCACATGCAGGTGTGAACCTTGCAGTATTATCGCTTACTGCAATACCTGCATCGCTTTGCATCAGGGCTCCTGCATCATTTAACCCATCCCCCAACATCAATATCTTTTTATTTTTTTGCTGAAGTTGAATTATGTACTCCAGTTTTTGTTGCGGCGATTGACCGAATTTCAAATCAACGTCCTTGCCAAACAAATGCACAAGGTTTGCTTTTTCCGCATCATTATCTCCCGATAAAACGTGCAACCTGTACGCCGGCACTTTTAAATGCTTAAGCATGAGTGATAACCCGGTGCGGTAATTATTGGCCATACTGAACTTGCCCATTACCACATTGTTAATGGAAAGATGCACATGAGTGCCTGTATCATAAGCAATAAATCCGTGGTTGCCTTCCTTCATAAAAGCTGCCGAGCCCATCTTCACCGCAGTTTTGTTTACGATGCCTTCTATTCCCTTGCCTGCGTATTCTCTAAATGCTTCAATCTGGTAATCGCGGTTTTCTGTTGTCGCCAGGTATGATGCGATGGACTTGCTCAACGGGTGTGCTGACTGCCCACTGATTTTTTTTATCAATGCTTTTTCATTTTCAGTAAGCGGCGTTCCCTTGTAGGATATTTTGCTTTCATGGCCGTGTGTTATAGTACCCGTCTTATCAAAGATGATCGTATCAATAGTTGCCAGGGTTTCAATAACATTTGCATTTTTTAGATACAATTTGTTTCTGCCAAATATGCGCAACATGTTACCGTAAGTAAATGTGGCTGATAACAATAATGAACATGGACATGCTACCAGCAACACTGAAGTTAGTACGGGAAATATATTGGCGGGCTCTTTTATCCACCAAAAGATGACTGCTGCAAGGGCCACGGAAAAAAGCGCCAGCGTAAAATACCTGCTCCATGGATGAATGAATGACTTCGCAGTGTTTTTGGGAGAAAGAAAAACATCATTGTTCCACAACTGTGTGATATAACTCTGCGATACTTCATTCACCACCTCCAATTCTATTGCATTGCCCAGTTGTCGCCCGCCGGCATAAATGAGAGTTCCTATTTTTTTTTCAACTGCGGTATTTTCACCGCTCACAAAACTATAATCCAACCGTGCATTTCCTTTTAACAGCACTGCATCAGCCGGAATCATCTCTTCGTTTCGGATGATGATGCGGTCTCCTTTTTTTAATTGCGTGACCGGGATATTGACTTCCTGGTTGTTTTTTATGACAGTTACACCAAGGGGAAAATAAGATTGATAATCGCGGTCGAATGAAAGCGAATCGTAGGTTTTGTCCTGGAACCACCGCCCCACCAGCATAAAGAACACAATGCCGGTTGCTGAATCCAGGAAGCCCGGGCCTGTACCGCTGATGATTTCGTAATAACTGCGGCCATAGGCTACCACAATGGCCAGGGCGATCGGTGCATCAATATTTAAAAAGCGCTGGCGTAATCCTTTTAATGCCGATACAAAAAAACCTTTGGCGCTAAAAAAAAGTACAGGAATGGACAGTACCAGGTTCAGCCAGGTAAATGTTGCTTTCAATCCCGGCTCTTCAATTCTACCTGAAGAAAAATATTCAGGAAAACTCAGCATCATGATATTGACAAAACAGAAACCCGCAACACCCAATTTGTAAATGCGCATTCTGTTGAATGAATTTGTTTTTTTTGCACCGCTATCCTTTAAGCTGATATCGGGTTCGTAACCAATAAAAGCAAGGAGCTCCACTACCTTACGAAGAGAGAGCTGTTGCGGATCAAAGATGATGAACACTTCCTTTCGCTGGAAATTGGTTTGAGATTTAATGATACCGGGTTCTATGCGGTGCAGGTTCTCCAAAAGAAAAACACAGGATGAACAATGCATTTG
>JANNYY010000192.1:0-3393 GCA_031410355.1 Chitinophagaceae bacterium
TCCCAATCCACCGCAATCGTTTCATTCCTGCTGGTTGGCTTTTGCAAACCATTGGTAAGTTGTACAACCCGTTCACCCACTATCTTTTTAAGTTCGCTTATTTTC
This sequence comes from Chitinophagaceae bacterium, assembly GCA_031410355.1. Classification (GTDB taxonomy): domain Bacteria; phylum Bacteroidota; class Bacteroidia; order Chitinophagales; family Chitinophagaceae; genus Ferruginibacter. Next base: position 106 of record JANNYY010000192.1, read on the forward strand.
ATAGATGGGTATTTATTCATCGCTTCCAGTATGCTGTAGGTGAACACGCCGTTGGGCAGGTTGTCTATCCCTTCCAGCGCAAACTCAGTGCCTGCCGCAGCCGAGATGATGGTTGCCCCGGTGCTTTTGCCTACATTAACAAACAGGCTCTGCATCAGCTCAAAACTATTTTTTAATCCCAGATGGCCACCTGTTTTGTAGGCCACGGGTTTAAGTCCCTTGATTAATTTTTTATCTGTCGCTTCAAGAGCAATCAAATCATCCTTATCTACCTCACCACTGTGGCAGGCATCTATCAGCATTAACTTTTTTCTTGCAGGAATGCTGTCTAATAAACTTTCCAGCTCATCGTAAGGCAATCCGTTCTCTTCTGGCTTGTCGAAATTTACGGAGTAAGTAGAAAGATAATAATCAAAGTCTTTGCTTAACATACCGTGGCCGCTATAGGAAATGATCACCTTATCATTAACTGATGTTTGCAGCAGTTTTTGTTTTAAAGCTTTTACATTGCTGATGGTAACGTTTTCATTAAACAAAGTATCAATGCTGATATCTTTATATTTTTCTTTAAGTTTTTTGCTGAGATCCCTGATATCTTTTGTGCTGTATTTTAAATTGTATTTGCTCTCCGCAAATTGATCAATACCAATACCGATGAAATATGTTTTTTCTGTTTGTTTATTGGCAGGCGTATAATTTACTATCAGCGGCATGCGGTAACTTTCTGTTCCGTTCACATTGCTGATAGAGGTTTCAATTTTATTTTCACCTTGTGAAAGGTTTATGGTAATACCAGAATCGAAATTATTTTTATTTTGTTTGCGAATGCTGATGCCACGCTGGCCATACAAAGGTGTTTCATTAACCCAGAGATTAAATCTATCGAGTTTGTAAGTACTGTCAGCACTTTTAATAGTAAGTTTTAGTTTTCCTTCTTTTTGTTCGTACTCAATTTTATCCCGGTTTGCAAAATCCGCTTCGGGCACACTGTAACCGGCACGGAAAGCTGTTGTATCAATTCCAAGTTTTTTTATTCTCTTTTCATAGGCTTTCCTGTATGACCGTATTAAAGCGGTATCAGTACTTCCGATTGCCTCGAGTACTTTGTCGGTGCGGTTGTATTTAACATCCAATTGTTCAAAACTGATAACTTTTAAATCGCTGGTTACATAATGAAGCAGTTTACTTGCTCCTGTAGTAGATTGATAAAATCCGGCAGGGATTTGTGCAAAATAGTCTGTCTGATCAACCGAAAAAAATGTGTAGTTAAGTTTTCCAGTCGGGGCGTCCCAAATCCGGCTGGTATTATCCGGGGACACAGTTAGTATTTTTTTACTATCAGGGCTGAATTGACTGGGCAACAATATCATATCCGGAACAGTAATTTCAAATAATTTTGCTCCGCTTCCAGCTATTCTGTTGATCATATTCCCCCCTTCAGAAATCGTTAGAATATTTTTCCGATCCGGACTCGTGATAATTTTTTTACGATCTGCTGTATATGTTGCAAATTGAAATGCCGAGTCAAAAACTTTCAGATCCAACACTATTATCCCTGTTACAGCATCCCAAACCATTGACTCTCCCTCTTCGGACGTTGCATGAACGTATTTACCATCAGGGCTAAATTCAGCGGATGCCAACGGCGACCAATGCACCATCTCCAATAGCTTCGTGCCCGTTCCCACATCCCATATCATTGCCGAATTATCCCAGGAACTTGTAACAAGTTTAGTTCCATCAAAGTTAAAATGGCCAGTATGTAATCCATCAATATGGCCCTTTAGATCTTCCAGCAGTTTTCCATTAACAGCATCCCATATTTTAGCTGTTTTATCCAGGGAGGTCGTTACAATTTTTTTACCATCAGGACTAAATTCACCACTGGTAATGGCGGCATTGTGTCCATTTAAATCCAGCATTAGTGTCCCGGATTTCACATCCCAAACCTTAGCCGCATTATCCCACGAAGTGGAAAGTATTTTATTGCCCTCCCTGTTATATGTAACGTTGTTTATAGAGGTGCTGTGCCCTTTTAAATCCGCTAACATCCGACCGGTATTTGCATCCCATATTTTAGCGGTTTTATCTTCAGAGGAAGTCACTATTTTTTTGCTATCCATACTGAAAACCGCATGCAAAACAGCTCTTTCATGCCCCACAAGATTGAGTAACCACTTGCCATTCATGCCATCCCATACATTAACGGTATTGTCTCCCGCAACTGTCACTATTTTCAGTCCATCAGGGCTGAACGCTGCATATTGTACAGATAATCGTGCAGAAACCACATCTGAAAGGGTTGAATTCAATGCGAGTGTATTGGCGGGCAGATTGGCAATAATTGTTGCAGTTACCGCATCCCATATTTTAGCGGTCCCATCCTGAGACGCTGTAACAATCCGTTTACCATCAGGGCTGAATTGGGCGGAGTATATATAAGAATCATGTTTATTTAATTCCGCAAGCAATACGCCGTTCTGTACATTCCAAATTCTGGCGGTAGTATCATCAGACACTGTAATAATCTTTTTCCCATCCGGGCTAAATTCAGCTGATTGAACTGCTGCGGTATTCCCTTTCAAAATTGTGATTGTTAACCCGTTTGTAACGTTCCAGATTCTGGCCGTCTTATCATGTGAAGAAGTAACCACCATTTTCCCATCCGGGCTGAATTGAGCAGAATTAACTGCATCTTCATGTCCTTTTAACTCAAGCAATGTCTTACCAGTTGTTGCATCCCATATCCTGGCGGTTTTATCAGATGAAGAAGAAACTATCTTTTTCCCATCCCGGCTAAATTGCGCTGAATTCACGCCGCCCTTATGGCCTTTCAAGTCTGCCAAAAGAATACCTGTATGTTCAAGCCAAATTTTTACAGTATTATCTGAGGAGGAAGAAACAATTTTTTTTCCATCCGGGCTAAATTGCACAGCGTTAACAAAAGAATTATGACCTGTCAGGTTTGCTAATAGAACTCCATTAAAAGAATCCCATAATTTAAGTGTGTTATCCCCGGAGGCAGTGACAATTTTTTTTCCATCGGGACTAAATTGAGCGCATTTTACATAATTTGTATGCCCAATAGGTAACACTAATCTCGGCTGTTGCGCAAAACATATATTAAAAGAGGAAAGGCAAATCAGTAATTGAAACTTAGTCAGCATAAGGTAAGTTTTGTAAAAGGTAACACTAAAGAAGCAGACAGCTTTACATTTCACCAAACCTCCCAATCCACTGCAATCGTTTCATTCCTGCTCGTTGGTTTTTGTAATCCTTTTGTAATTT